>NZ_JBHVIV010000079.1:39481-40636 GCF_042799475.1 Kitasatospora sp. NPDC057692
CCCCGGGGCCCGACACCGGCCGGGCCCGGGGCCGGCCCCCCGCCCGGCCCGCGGCACGGCGGGTTTCACCGGGTGTCAGGACCCCCCGGTCAGATGGCCTGCCAGAGCGCCGGGACGTTCGGCGGCTCCCAGCCGGCGTAGGCGGTGTGGCCCTGGATGCAGCGGTAGCTGACCCCGTTGTAGGTCACGACGTCGCCGGCCTTGTACGTGGTGCCGACGGCCCAGGTGCCACCCGGGTTGGGCGTGCCGTCGCCGACCGTCAGGTTGAACTGGCTGGTGTGGACGGTGGCGCCGGCGGTGCCGGTGACCGTGACCGGGTAGGTGCCGGCCGCGGCGGTCGAGGAGGCCGACAGGGTCAGCGTGGCCGAGGCGCCGGCCTGGACCGAGGACGGGCTGAACGACGCGGTGACGCCGGACGGGAGGCCCGAGGCGGTCAGGGCGACGGTCTGCGCGTTGCCCGAGACGACCGAGGTGTTGACGGTCGCCGTGGTCGAGTTGCCGGGCTTGACCGAGCCGGACGACGGGCTCAGCGTCACCGAGAAGTCGTCGCCGCCGTTGTTCGTGCAGTTCGGGTCACCGCTCTGGGCCGGGACGCTGACGGCGTCCCAGGCGGCCTTGGTGCGGTTGAACAGGTTGCAGCTCGGGTCGAGGTTCTTGGCGGCGGTCAGGGTGGTGGTGCGGTAGCGCTTGTAGGTCATGCCGCTGGTCTTGAGCAGCATGCCGCCGTAGAAGATCCGGCCGGCGTCCTTGATGCCGACACCGGTGACCGAGGAGTTGTTGCAGGTGGGGCTGGTGGGCTTGCCGCCGCCCGGGTTGGAGCCCTCGGCGAGCAGGTAGAACCAGTGGTTCAGCGGGCCGGCGGCCGCGTGCACCTCGGTGCTCGGGATCGAGGAGGAGTAGCAGTTGGGGTTGTTGCTGACGAGCGAGGGGTTGTACATGTTGCGGATCGGGCCGCGGCCGACCAGGTTGATCATCTCGCCGACGAGGTAGTCCGGGTCGTCGTACGGGGAGGTCTGGTTGGCGTAGGCCTCGGTGAGCGCGCCGAAGATGTCGCCGGTGCCCTCGCCCAGGCCGTTCTCGTTGTTGGCGCCGCCGGGGGTGAACTGGTCGATGCCGTGGCCGAACTCGTGGCCGACGACGTCGATGGAGGAGATC
>NZ_JBHVIV010000080.1:0-25251 GCF_042799475.1 Kitasatospora sp. NPDC057692
GGGCCGGACGGCGCCCCCGCCGTCCGGCCCCGGCCGGTTCACCGAGGGGCGGTCAACGCGACACGGCCATGGGGCAGTCGGGGGCAACGGGCGCGGCCGCGGCGGCGGCCGAGCGCGCCGGGCGCAGCGTCAGGGCGAGCAGCAGGCCCAGCAGCATCCCCGCCGCCGTGAGCAGGACCACCAGGAAGCCGCCGTCCGCCGTGGCGCGGGCCAGTCCCTCGCCGCTCAGACCGTCGGTGCCCGCGTCGGCCACGGCGGTGAACAGTGCGAGGCCGATCGCGTTGCCGAGGTTCATGGTGGTCGACGCGGCTCCGCTCGCGATGCCCTGCTCATGGGCGGAGGTGCCGGCGGCGGCCGCGATCCACATGGCCGTCCAGACCACGCCCTGGCCGACGCCGGAGACCACCAGCCCGGGCAGCAGCGCGAGGTAGCCGGCGTTCGCGTCGAATCCCACGGCCAGCACGGCGGTTCCGACGGCCCCGACCGCGAACCCGCCGAGCAGAGTGGGCCGCAGCCCGGCCCGGGTGGTGAGCCGCTCGCCGAGCTGGGTGCCGGCGGCGATCGCCAGCGAGGGGGCGAGGAAGGCGAGCCCGGTCTGCAGGGCGCTGTAGCCGTGCACGCTCTGCAGCAGCACGGTGAGGAAGTACGGCAGGACGCCGAAGGTGGCCATGTAGAGGAAGGTGATGGCCGCGCCGGCGCTCAGGCTGCGGTTGCGGAACAGCCTGAACGGCATCAGCGGGTCGGCACTGCGCGTCTCGACCACGGCGAAGGTGACGAGCAGGACGAGCGAGGACGCGAGGGCGCCGAGGATCCACGGGTCGGCCCAGCCGCGCTCGGGGCCCTCGACCAGTGCGAAGACCAGCAGGGTGGCGCCCGCCGTCACGGTGAGCGCCCCGGGAAGGTCGAACCGGCGACGCTCGGTGCGGGCCGGGTCCGGCGGGATGACGAACACGGCCGCGAGGGCGATGGCCCCGGCCAGCGGCACGTTGACGAAGAACACGGCCGGCCACCCGAAGCCCTCCGTGAGCACCCCGCCGAGCAGCGCGCCCAGGGTCAGTCCGCTGGCACCCGCGCCACCCCAGACGGCGAGCGCGCGGTTTCGCCTCGGTCCCTCCTCGAACAGCGTATTGACGAGGGAGAGGATCGACGGGAGCAGCAGCGCCCCGCCGACCCCCTGGACGATCCGGGCGCCCACGATGACCTCGGGCGACCGGGCCAGCCCGCCGGCCAGCGAGGACAGCGCGTACAGCAGGAGCGCGCCGAGGAACACCCGCCGCCGCCCGAGCAGGTCACAGGCACGGCCCCCGAGCAGCAGGAAGCCCCCGGCGAAGACGACGTAGGCACTGACCACGAGCTGCTGGGTCTGGCCCGGGAAGCCGAGGTCGGTGCCGATCTCGGGTAAGGCGACGAAGACGATGTTGAGGTCGAGGGCGAACACGGCCTGGCCCAGGGCCAGCAGAACCAGCGTCCACCCCGGGCGGGCAGGACTGAGCGGTGTCACGGGCATGCGGATGCGCTCCTCGATCTCGGTGAGGCCGGGACTGACTGTACGTATATTCACGTACGATCGAACTATGAGGCAACACACCGCCGTTCGCACCCCACTGCGGACCGCACGTTGAGCAGCTGTTAAGCACGCCCCGCCACAATGGCCGCCGTCACCCGGGGAGCGCACCGAACGCCTGGCCCGCGTTCCCCTGCCAACGGAACGAAAGGTGCGAACGCGCATGCCCATCGGACTCGCCCTCCCCCAGTACGGTGCCTTCGCCGACCCGGCGCTGACCGCCCGGGTCGCCGCCGAGGCCGAGGCCATCGGCTACGACCACCTCTGGACGGCCGACCGCATCCTGGTCCCCAACGACCCGCGGAGCCGCTACCCCGGCGGGGACGGCACGTTCCCGGCCGAGTTCCGCACCTTCCTCGACCCGCTGACCCTGCTGACGGTGGCCGCCGGCGCCACGGGCCGGGTGCGGCTGGGCACCAGCACGCTCAACGCCCTCTGGCAGCCGCCCGCACTGCTCGCCCGCACCCTGACCACCATCGACCGGCTGAGCGGCGGCCGGCTGGACGTCGGCATCGGGCTCGGCTGGTCCAGGGACGAGTACCAGGCGGTCGGCGTCCCCTGGGAGGGCAAGGCGGCCCGGCTGGAGGAGACCCTGGACGTGCTGGAGGCGTTCTGGGCGGGCGGCGAGGACGTCCGGCACACCGGTGCGCTGTGGACCGTCCCGCCGTCGACGGTGCTGGCCCTCCCTGTCCAGCGCCCGCGCCCGCCCGTCCTGCTCGGCGGGGTCAGCCCGGCCGCACTGGAGCGGGCCGGACGCCGCTCCGACGGCTGGCTCGGCGTCGCCCTGCCGCTGCCCGCCCTGAGCGGGATCCGGGACCAGCTCCACCGCGCCGCGCGCGCGGCCGGCCGGGACCCGCTGGCGCTGCGCCTGATCCTGCGGGTCAACCCGGTGATCACCGCCACGCCCGCCCCCGCCGAGCAGGTCCCCCAGCGCGGCACGATCGGCCAGCTCGCCGATTACTTCACCGGCACCATGCGGCGGTGGGGCGCCGAACCACTGCTCGACCTGCACCGCACCGCGCGCTCCGCGGACGAGTACCTGGCCCTCGCCCGGGAGTTCCACGCCGCCTTGGCCGCGTGAGGCTCCCCGCCCGCCCTCTGTCGACGGCGAAGCCTGTGTGAAGGGCGGCGCCCGCTACGCCGGGTGAACGGCCCGGGCCGGACGGAGGAAGCACCGTCCCGCCCGGGCCGTCATGCCGATGACCCCTCACATCCGGGACCTCAGCACGTCGACCTCGCAGCCAGGTGCGAAGGGGTCGAAGCCGTGCTCGGCCAGCCAGCGCACCGCCAGCAGGCTTCGCAGCGCCCACCACGCGCGGATCACGTCGAGGTCGAGGTCGACGTCGGTGCCGTAGCCGGCGAGGACGTCGTCGAGGTGCTCCTCGTGCCCGAGCGTGAAGGTGGCGAGGTCGTACAGGGCGTCGCCCCGGCCCGCCTCGGACCAGTCGATGATGCCGGTGACCTCGCCACCTTCGAGGAAGACGTGCGCGATCTGCAGGTCGCCGTGGGTGAACGCCGGGGTCCAGGGCCGGAGCGCGGCCTCGGCGACCCGGCGGTTGCGGGCGACCAGGTCGGCGGGCAGGACGCCGTTCACCACGAGCGCCTCGCACTCCTCGTCGAGTTCCGCCGCCAGCGCGGCGACGCTCCGCCCGGCCCGTCCCGGCCGGGGCGGCAGCGGCGCGTCGTGCAGCGTGCGGATGGCCGCGCCCGCCGAAGCCCACGCCGCCGGAGACCCGGTCGACGGCCCGCCGAGACGCCCGAGCGTCGTCCCCGGGAGCGCGGCCAGCGCAAGCACGGGCGGCCTGCGCCACAGGATCGGCGGGGTCGGGACCGGCGCGAGGGACATCGCTTCCACCTCGGCATCGATGCGCGCCTGGTCGGCGTCCACCTTCAGGAACACGTCGCCGACGCGCAGGGTCGCGCGCTCGGAGTGGGCGACGACGACTTCGACCTCATCCATGGGTGACCAGTATCCCGGGGGTGACCGGCGGCGTCGCCCGGTTTGTCGGGGCGACGTGGTCGGCCCCGGGACCGGGACCGCGATTCCGGTCCCGGGGTCGACATCACGCCTGCGGTGAGCGGGCTACCAGGTGGCGCCGGCGGGCTGGCGGGTGGTGGCGTTGACGCGGTTGAAGAAGTTGGTCAGGCCGATCCACAGGACGAGGGAGGCCAGTTGCTTCTCGTCGAAGTGCGCGGCCGCCGCGTCCCAGACGTCGTCCGGCACGACGCCCCGGTCGGCGAGCCGGGTCACGTGCTCGGCCAGCTCCAGCGCGGCCCGCTCGGCGTCGGTGAAGAAGGGCGCCTCCCGCCACGCCGCCACCGCGTGCAGCCGGTCGTCGGTCTCGCCGTTCTTCCGGGCACTCGCGACCCCGGCGACCACGCAGAAACTGCACCCGTTGATCTGGCTGGCCCGCAGGTGCACCAGCTCCAGCACGCCCTCCGGCACGCCGCCCTTCCTGGCCGCCTTGATCATGCCGAGGATCGCCGGCATCGCCTCCGGGATCACCACGGCGGGGTTGGCCATACGCGCGTCGTTCGTCATGAGGTGACCTCTTCCGTTCGGGTTCCTGTTCGGTCACTGCACTGACGGAACCCGGCGGGAAGATGTGACAGCTATCGCGCGAGGTGGTCGAACTCCCCTGCCTTGACCCCGAGAAGGAGAGCCCGGAGCCGGTTCGGGGTGGTGGTGACGATGGTGTCGGGCTCTTCGCTCTCCCGGATCTTGATCACGCCGTCAGGGGCCGCCTCAACGTAGACGCAGTTGGCAGCGTCACCGCTGAACGAGGACTTCTGCCAGGTGTGAGCGGCCATGGTTCTTCCTGTCTCGGATGCTCTGGGCAATACCGCGGATGAGATCCCGGGACGCGTCCGGCTTGAGCGCGTTCCCCTCCAGTCGATCCATCGCAGCTCAAGATCGGCGGGACCTGGCGGACAGAAGTGACAGCTATCGCGCGAGGTGGTCGAACTCCCCCGCCTTGATGCCGAGCAGCAGCGCCCGAAGCCGGTTCGGGGTGATGGTGAGGACGGTGTCAGGGTCGGCGCTCTCCCGGAGCTTGATGGCACCATCGGGGCCTGCTGCGAGATAGATGCAGTTGGCGGTGTCGCCACTGAAGGAGGACTTCTGCCAAGCCTGGTCCGACATCGCTTGCCTCTCAGGTGAGTGTGACACTACTGCGCGAGGTGGTCGAACTCCCCCGCCTTGACGCCGAGCAGCAGCGCCCGGAGTTTGTCCGGCGTGGTGGTGAGGACGGTGTCGGGCTCGTCGCTCTCGCGGAGCTTGATCGCACCGTCGGGTGCGGCCGCGAGGTAGATGCAGTTGGCGGCCTGCGAGCTATAACTGGACTTCTGCCAGTTGAGGACTGACATCGGCCTACCTCTCAGATGTCTTGTGCGATGCGGGTAATGAGATCACGCGACTTCACCGGGCTGAGGGCACTGGACTCCAGCCGGTCCAGCATCAATCGATACTTCACCAAGTGTGCGTAGGAGTCGAGGAACTCCGAACCGTGCTCCGTGTCGAGCTGGACGCTGTCAAGTTGGGGCACAGCGGCGGCGAAGTAGACGATGGACTGGCCGGATCCGGAGAACGTACCGGCACCGAAGGGGATCACACGAACGGTGATGGTGTCACGGGTGCTCATTTCCAGGAGATGCCTGTACTGCGCTCGGGCCACCGCGGGACCGCCGAGGCCCATCCGCAGAGCAGCTTCATGCACGATGGCTGTCAGTGGGACCGGTTGCTCGGCGTAGAGGACCGCTTGCCGCTTGATGCGGTGGGAGACGCGATGTTCCACCTCGGGCGGCGACAAGGGCGGGAAGACGTCAAGGAAGATCGCGCGAGCATGTTCGGCAGTCTGAAGCAACCCAGGGATGTGAATCACTGTGGCGATCCGCATCGCCGTGCTGTGATGCTCCAGCTCCGCAAGGTCGAGAGCTCCCGGCGAGAGGATGTCGCGGTACTCCTCCCACCATCCCCGAACCCGCCTTCCGGTCATAGCGGCGAGAGCATCGACCAGGTCCTGGTCCGTACACGTGTACGCGCGAGCGAACGCGCGGACCCGATCGGCACTCACCGCGTACCGGCCCGCTTCGATTCGACTCATGTGACCCTGGTTCACTCCGACCCGAGCGGCGGCGGCAGTTGAGCTGAGGCCAGCATTCTCGCGGAGCTTGCGCAGCTCGAATCCAAGGCGCTGCTGCCGCAACGTGGGGGTGCCGCTCGATGTCATCCCGACCCCTCTCACCCATCATCAGGGTTCATAGCAAGTCTTCAATAGACTGCATGGAATTTATGCCATGGTAGCGCTACCGTATGGAGCGAGCCAGTTACTTGCAGTGCTGGCCGACGGCTCACCCATGCGTCCCGTCAGGAGACTTCCATGTCCGCTGCGCCCTCGCCAAACTCCCTCCCCTCCTTCGACCAGGAGCTGTGCGGGCTCGTGCTCGACACGGCGCCGAGGCTGTTCGCCGTCGTCCAGGTCCACCACGTCGGCGGCGAGGACGTCGACGGGTGCGTCGTCGCCTGGGGGCTCGCCGGCGACAACGGGCCGACCCACCTCATCGGCACCGACGGGCACACGCGCATGACCCTCGCGGCGCCCGAGCGGGCGCTGCGCTACTTCACCGCGCGACCGGACCTCACCGCCAGACTCGTGTGGCTCGCGCAGCCCGGCGCCGCCACCCTGAACCAGCTCGAAGCCGCCTGAAGCCCGCCTGTGACCCAGGTCATAGGAACCCCCAACGCCCCGTGCACCAGATAGGGGTCGTGGAATCTTCAGATCAAGAGGTGCGCGCGCGGGTGCGGGCCGGGGACCGGGACGAGTTCGGCCGGCTCTTCGACACGTACGCGCGCGCGGTGTACAACCACGTGTTCCGCCTCACCGGAAACTGGTCGACGGCGGAGGACGTGATGTCCCTGACCTTCCTGGAGGCGTGGCGCCGGCATGACCGCGTCGACGCCGAAGGCGGATCACTGCGGCCCTGGCTGCTGGGCATCGCCACCAAGCTGGTCAGCAACCAGCGCCGCGCCGTCCGGCGACACCGCCAGGTCCTGGAACAACTCCCGCCGCCACGCGAGGACGTCCCCGACTTCGCCCAGGAGTTGGCCGGACGGCTCGACGACGCGGCGCAGATCGCCGTCCTGCACCAGGCCCTGGCGCACCTGCGCCGCCGGGACCGCGAAGTGCTGGCGCTGTGCGTGTGGGCGGGCCTGGACTACCAGGAGGCCGCCGAGGCCCTGGGCGTACCGGTGGGCACCGTGCGCTCACGCCTCTCCCGGGCCCGGGCCCGGCTCCGCACCCTCACCGAGACGGCCCAGCGCCGGGCGCGGCCGAAAAAGGTGGAACCCGGCCGCGGCCGGCACCAGATCCAGGGTGGGCCCGCGAACGCGGCCCCGTCCCCCAAGGAGGCACAGCGGTGAACGCCGGACAGCGGCCGGATCAGGCCGAGCGCGCGGAACTGCTCGGGCAGGTGCCCGTGCCGGCCGAGCGCGACCTCCCGCCGGGACGCCACGCCCTACACCGGGAGCGCCTGATGCGCCAGATCGACCTCGATACCTCCACCCTCGCCACCCCCGCCCCAACCCCCGCGCCCGCCAGGCCGCGCTTCCGGCGGCGGCTGACCGTCACCCTCGCCAGTGCGCTCGTCGTGGGTGCGGCCGCGGCCGCGGCCGTGACGGTGGTCGCGACGCAGTCCTCGCCGGGCGGCGGCCGCGGGCCGATGAGCGCCATGGAACTGGCCAGTTGGACCGAGGCCCCCACGCCGCTGGCCGCTTCGACGGGCCCCGGCGCCACCGCCGAGAAGTGGTGCCTGGACCGCATGACCGGCGCGCCCGGCGCCGGGTCACCCGTCACGATCACCAACGCGGACCTGCGGGGCAAGGTCGCCTCCATGATCGTCAACCGCGGCGCCAACGCCATGCTCTGCTACGTCGCCTCGGAGACCAGCGGCTTCTGGGAGGCGATCGACCCGGTGAAGGCCGTGGCGCCCGATGCGGTCACGTACGACACGGGCGGCTCCCACGGCGACGGGGAGGCCACCTTCCACTACGCGACGGGGTCCGTCGGGACCGATGTCAAGGCGATCACCATGCGGGGCGCCGGACACACCTTCCAGGTCACCGTGGCCAACGGCCGCTGGACCGCCTGGTGGCCCGGCACCGACCCGTACAAGGGCGGCATCGACGAGGCCACCATCACCCTCACCAACGGCACCAGCCGCACTGTCAGCGGCAAGTCGCTGTACTCCAAGTAAGGCCGGCACGGCCGGCCGCACCGCGTCGACACCGTCGCGGTGCGGCCGGCCCGGCGCGCCGGATCGCCGGTGCCGTCGATCCGGGAGCGGCGCTCGCCGCGGGGGCCGCCTGATCCGGGTCGGGACCGCCGCACGAGCCCGGCGGGTCGTCACCGGCTGCCGTCGACGCCGGGTGGGCGACGCGGGACGAGCGACTGGAGCCGGGGGCCTACGCGGTGGCCCGTTCTCCCGCCGTCAGCGACAGGTACGCCAGGGCGGCGAGCGCCAGCCCGGCGGCCGTCGCGAACATCACGGCCGCCCCCGACCGCTCCGCCAGGCCCCCTATCAAGGTGCCCGCGCCGATACCGGTGTAGATCGCCGAGGAGTTCAACGCCACCACCAGCGGCGCCTCCCCCGGCGCGGCGGCGATCAGCCGGTGCTGCTGCGGGGGCGTCTGGCACCAGCTGCCCGCGCCCCAGGCCACCGCGAGGAGCCCGACCAGCGCGGGGGCCCGCGTCCCGCTCGCCGCCAGGCCGCCGAGGCCGGCCAGGCCGACGGCGAGCACCGCGTAGCCGACCCCCAGCACCCGCACGCCGCCGAGCCGGTCGGTGGCGAGCCCGGCGCCGAGGTTCCCCAGCACCGCGCCGACGCCGTAGAGGCCGAGCACCCACGCCGTGCCACGGGCGCTCAGGCCGACCGCCGCCAGGGCCGGCACGCTGTACGCGTAGACGGTGTACGCCGCCGCCATGCCGAGCACGGTCAGCGGCAGGACCGCCCGCACCGCCGGGCGGCGCAGCACGGCGAGGCGCGCGCGCAGCGGGACCCGGGGGTTCCCTGGCAGGTACGGGAGCAGCACCGCGACCGCCGCGGCGACCAGCAGCGCCAGGGCCGCCACCGCGCCGAGCGCCCAGCGCCACCCCGTCCACTGGCCGGCCAGTCCGCCCAGCGGCACGCCGAGGGCGGTCGCCGCGGTCAGCCCGCCCACCACCGTGGCCAGCGCCCGGGCCCGCCGTTCCGGGCGGGCCAGGAAGGCCGCGATGGCGCCCGCGTTGGGGGTGAAGGCCGCGGCGGCGGCCGCGGCGGCCACCCGGGAGGCGAGCAGGACGGCGAAGTCCGGCGCGAGGGCGGAGACGAGGTTGGCCGCGCCGAGCCCGAGGAGCGCGCCGACCAGCAGCCGGCGGCGCGGCAGCCGGGCGGCCAGGGTCGCCAGCAGGGGCGAGAGAAGCGCGTACGCGGCCGCGAAGACGGTGACGGCCTGCCCGGCGGTGGCCGTCGAGACGCCGAGGTCGGCGGCGAGTTCGGGCAGGAAGCCGGCCACCACGAAGGCGTCGGTGCCGACCGCGAACGTACCGAGCGCCAGCGCCGGGACGGCGCCGGGCACGTTCCCTCCGGGGCTCTCCTCCGCCGTCACGGCCTTCCCCTGCCCGCTTGACGAGCTTAACGAGACATTGAACATCCCGATTCTCCTCCGTAAGAGGGCCCGGCCACCGGGCCGGGCCAGTCGTCCTGTGCGCCGACCGCCGACGCGCCGTCAGGACCCGAGGCGCTCGTGGTAGCGGCGGATCCGGTCCGGAGCGCCGGGCGGGCTGACGGCGAGCAGGTCCGCGATCGTCTGCGCCGCCAGCTCCCGCCGCCAGGCGAGTTCGGCGCGCCGCATCGCCCCGGCGACGCCGCACGGCTTCGCGAATTCGCCGTCCCGTGCCTCCGTACCCGCGCCGCGCTGCCGGATCTCGGTACAGCGGAACGCCTCGGTCGTCCCCTCGACGGCCGCCACGACATCCATCAACGTGATCCGCTCGGGCGGCCGCCCCAACCGGTACCCGCCCCGGGCCCCCGCCACCGAGGCGAGCACCCCGGCCTTGACCAGCGGCTGCAGCCGCTTCTTGAGGTACACCGGCGGAAGCTCGAAGATCTCCGCCAGCCGCCCCGCCGGAATCGGCGCCTGCTCGTCGAGCCACGCCAACGCCAGGCAGCAGTGCAGCCCCCACTCCACGCCTTCACCCATCAGCACAATCGGGATACTACATGTCTCGATACTTGATGTCCCGACACTCTTCGCCACCACGCGCCCGGCCCAGTGGGGCATGCGGAGCCTGCGGAGCCGACCTACGGTGAGGGCGGGGCGTCGGACGGCCCTCCGGCCGTCGGCGCCACTCCCCTATCGACGGCGACGGCCCGCCCGCCCGGCATCCGCTTCGGATGCGTCCGGCCAGGTGCGGGATCGCCGGATCCGGTCCTTCGGAACCGCCCTTCGGAACCCATGACACTCGTCGTCGCGACGAGTGGGAGGCACCATGAGAAAGCTCCCGGTCGCACTGGCCCTGATCCCCGCCGCCGCGCTGGTCGCGTCGTGCTCCGGCAGCGGGGGAACGGCGTCCGGCGGCAGCACCGCCGCACAGCAGGCCGCTCTCGTCACCGCCGGCCCCACCGAGACCGGCTCCCCCCAGCCCGGGTCGACGCAGCCCGGGTCGACGCAGAGCGGATACGCGCAGACGCCGACCCAGTCCGCGCAGGCGACACAGACCCAGGTCAAGGTGGTGACGGACGGGCTGGGAGACCCGTACGAGATCGCCTACGGCCCCGACGGGCAGCTGTGGGTCAGCGAGAAGTCCGGGCTCAAGGTCACCCGGGTCGACCCGCAGAGCGGGGCCAAGACCACGGCCCTCGACCTCACCGGGAAGGCGTACCACAGCCAGGACGGGCAGGACGGCGTGCTCGGCTTCGCGCTGCACCCCGACTTCGGCAAGGACCAGGGCAGCGACTACCTCTACCTCGCCTACACCTACAAGAACGGCGACGAGTCGGCCACGAAGATCGTCCGCTACACCGCGCAGGACGGTCAGCTGTCCGACGAGCAGCCCGTCCTGACGGGGCTGCCGGGACACAACCAGCACCAGTCCGCGCGACTCCGGTACGGGAGCGACGGCAAGCTCTACTACTCGATCGGCGACCAGGGCCACAACTACATGGCCGACTACTGCCTGCCGAACCACGCGCAGGACCTGCCGACCGCCGCCCAGGTCTCGGCCTCGGACTGGTCGCTCTACCAGGGCAAGGTCCTGCGCATCAACCCGGACGGCTCCGTCCCCGACGACAATCCCGAACTGAACGGCGTCCGCAGCCACGTCTACGCCTACGGCATGCGCAACCCGGACGGGATGGACTTCGCCGGCGACACCCTCTACACGGCCGAGAACGGCCCGCTGACCGACGACGAGTACAACCGCATCCAGAAGGGCGGCAACTACGGCTGGCCCAACGTCGCGGGCTGGAAGGACGACAAGGCGTACGTCTACTCCAACTGGTCGCAGGCCTCCGGCGGCTGCCAGAAGGTCACCTACAACCCCGACCCGGCCACGCCGCCGGCCCAGGTGCCGACGACCCAGGAGAACGCCTTCACCCAGGAGATGGTCCCCCCGCTCAGCACGTACGGGACGACCGTCGACAGTGGGCACAACTTCGGCCCGACGCAGGTCTGCCCCGACGCGGCGTCCGCCTACATGTGCTGGCCGACCATCGCCCCCGGCTCGCTGAAGGTGTTCGGGGACGACGTCCTCGTCACCTCGATGAAGAACGGCACGGTCTTCAAGCTCTCCAAGGACGGCAAGAGCTACGAGGAGCTCTACCGCACCGTCAACCGCTACCGCGACGTGACCCTCAGCGCGGACGGCAAGACGCTGTACATCGCCACCGACAGCGAAGGCCAGCACATGGTCCGCGGCCAGGGCGGCACCCCGACCACCGACCTGGCGAACCCGGGCGCGATCCTCGCCGTCCCCTACGAGCAGGCCACGAAGCAGTGACGCCCCGGTAGACCTGTGCGTGCCCGGGCCTCGCCCGGGCACGCACAGCTCCGTCGCGTCCACGTCCGCACACGGCGCCCGCCCGCAGGTGCGCGGCGCCGTGGACCAAGACCGGTCGCCGATCGTCAGGGGTTGTAGGCCCAGCTCCCGCAGCCCGTGCGGTCCTCGCAGACTCGGAACTTCGTGATCCGGGAGCCGTTGCCCGACCAGGGGCCCCAGTTCCCCTCCGAACCGTTCCCGTCCCACACCGAGTAGTGCCCACCGTTCAGGGTGTACACGTCGACGTACACCCCGTTGTTGTCGTACTCCCCGTCGTAGGCGCGGGCCTGGGTCGAGGTCGCCTCTCCCCTGTTGGACCCGTAACTGATGACGACCGCGCTTGCTGACGTTGTCGTGGCAACACCGATCAGCACCGCGGCTCCTACCACCGTCGCCGCCCTGAACAGAGCCCTCGGCGACTTCGCGAATCGCATACCTTTCCCTTCCTTCGACTTGCCTGCGCCGACTTCGTCCGGCGGCCGGCACCCTGGGCCCGGCTGCGAACACCGGCACCCTTGCCCTCAGCCCAACGGCAGCCCGTGGGGTGCCCGGCACCAGGCTGCCGACCGTCGACAGGCGGGGCAACGGAAGTCGGCTGTCCCGGACAGCCGGGGACTGTCCGGGCTGGTCCGGGGACCGTCCGGGCTCTGTCCGGACTCCATCCACGCGCAGACCGCGAGGGCGCGGACGGTCACGGCGGCGGTGTCCGGGCTCGCCCCCGTACAGACCCGCTCCTGTACAGACCCGCTCCCGCTCGGCCAACGCGCCGCGGCGCTACGGCAGGTAGGCGGCGACGCGGTCGGCGAACTGGTCCGGGGTGAGGATCGGGATGCCGAGCGACTCGGCCTTCGCCCGCTTCGAACCGGCCTTCTCCCCCGCCACCAGCAGGGTGGTTCGGCCGGACACCGAGGACGAGGCCTTGCCGCCGGCGCGCTCGACGAGCTCGTTCATCTCGTTGCGGGAGAGGGCGGCGAGCGGGCCCGTCATGCTGCCCGTGACGACGACGGCCTCGCCCGCGAGCGGACCGGCCTCGCCCGGCTGCGCCGCGCCGTCGCCGTCCGCGCTCTCGCCGACGGCGTCGTTCTCCACGGCGGCCGGCGCCTGGGGTTCGGTGACGGCGGTGCCGACGTCCTGGGCGGCGAGCTTGTCGAGGAGGGGCGCGAGGTCGGCGAGTTCGGCGACGATGACGCGGGCCTTCTCCGCGCCGATGCCGTCCACGGCCGCCAGCGTCTCGGCGTCGGCGGCGCGCACGGCGGCCATGGACCCGAAGTGCGCGGCGATGCGGCGGGACATCGTGCGCCCGGTGCCGCGGACGCCGAGCGCGCAGAACACCCGGCCCAGGGGGCGGCTTCGGGCGGTCTCGATCGCGGCGAGCAGGTTGTCGGTGCTGGTGGCGCCCATCCGCTCCAGGGCGAGGAGTTGGTCACGGGTGAGGGTGAACAGGTCGGCGATGTCGGCGACCAGGCCCGCTTCGACGAGCTGGACGGCGCGGGTGCGGCCCAGGCCCTCGATGTCGAGCTGGTCGCGGCCGGCCGCGTAGATGACGGAGGCGACGGCCTGGCAGTCGCGTCCGCGGACGCAGCGCCAGCGCTGCTCGCCGGTGTCGACGGCGTCGCCGCAGCGGGGGCAGGCCTCGGGGAAGACGATGGGCCGCTCCTCGCCGGTGCGCTGGTCGGCGAGCGGCGCCTCGACGCGCGGGATGACGTCGCCCGCCCGGTAGACGAAGACCTGGTCGCCGATCCGCAGGTCGCGCCGGGTGATGTCGGCGGGGTTGTGGAGGGTGGCGTAGGTGACGGTGACGCCGTCGATCTCGACGGGTTCGAGGACGGCGCGCGGGGCGATGATGCCGGTGCGGCCGACGTTCCACTCGACGTCGAGCAGCCGGGTGACCTTGTGCTCGGCGGCCAGCTTGCGGGCCACGGCCCAGCGCGGGGCGCGCGACCCGGAGCCGGCGTCCCGCTGATCGGCGGCGGAGTCGGCCTTGACGACCACGCCATCGATGCCGAACGGCAGGGCGGCGCGCAGCGCGGCGATCTCCTCGACCCGCCGCTGCACGTCCTCCGCGGTGGCGCAGCGCTGCGGGTGGGCGGGGGTGGTGGCGGCGGTGTTCGCCCCGAGGGCGGCCAGCCGTTCCAGCAGGGCGCTGTGGCCGAGGTCGTCGTCCAGGCCGACGGCGCCGTAGGCGTAGAAGGTCAGCTCGATGCGGTAGGGGCGGTCCTTGGCGCGCAGGGTGCCCGCGGTGCCGCTGCGGGGGTGGGCGAACGGTGTCGCGCCGTGCTCGGCGCGCAGGCGGTTGGCGTGTTCGAACTGCTCGTGGGTGAGCAGGACCTCGCCGCGCAGTTCGACGTCGACGGGCTCGGTGAGCGCGGCGGGAAGGCCCAGGACGGCGTCGGCGGCGTGGCTGATGTCCTCGCCGGCCAGGCCGTCGCCGCGGGTGAGGAGCTGGTGCAGGCGTCCGGCGCGGTAGCGGGCGGCCACCGCCATGCCGTCGAGCTTGGGCTCCACGCACCAGGCGGTCACCTCGCGGCCCAGGTTCCGCTCCAGCCCGGCGGCCCACTTCGCGAGTTCCTCGGCGGAGAAGACGTTGTCCAGGGAGAGCATCGGGACGCTGTGCGGGACGTCGCCGGTGACCGCCCCGCCGGCGACCTTGCCGGACGGGGAGTCGCTCCGCACCTCGTCGGGGTGGGCGTCCTCGTAGGCGGTGATGTCCCGCAGCAGGGCGTCGTACTCGTCGTCCCCCAGCGGGGTCGACCCGTCGCCGTAGTAGGCGGCGGCGGCCCGCACCGCCCTGTCGACGGCGTCGGCGTAGTCGGCCGGGGAGGAGAGGGCGGCGGCGGTGTCGTCGGTCATGCGGGCATCATGCCGGGCGCCACTGACAGTGCCGTTCCGGTGGGCACCCGCAAGGGCGGGGCGCGCGACGACCGAAAACCGTCGCAAGGGAAGGTTTTCCCCTCAGAAAGTTGGGATGGAAACGGCCCGGGCGCGCGACGGAGGATTCCGACAGTTCGCTGAGAACCTTTCCCCCTACCGGAGGGATACCCTCGTGAGCACTACGCCCGCCTCCACCCGCAAGCGCGGTCGGACCGCGCTGACCACCACCCTCGGTGCGGTCCTGATGGTCGCCGGCCTCGGGCTCGGCACCGTGCCGGCGCACGCCACACCACCGCCCGGCCCCGCCTGCAACCCGGACGTCCAGACGATCTGGGACGACATCACGTCCGCCACCGTCACGCCCAAGGTGACCGAGTTCAGCTCGTTCAACGTCGCACCCGGAACGACGGGCCAGCGGACCGAGACGCTCACCGAGCAGGAGAACATCACCACCAGTATCAACAGCTCCACCGAGTTCAACGCCAGCTACAAGTCCACCCTGGCCGAGGTCGGGGTCAAGGTCGGGTTCTCGGTCACCACCGGGCAGGCCCACACCCGGATCACGGACCGCACCCGGGTCCTCAATCTCAACGCGCCCGGCCACTACGGCCTCTACCGGGGCGCGCTGCAGGTCACCGGCGAGTGGTCCCGCTACCTCTGCGCCCGCTCCGGTCCGGGCACCGGCTACTGGGTCAACTCCAGCGCGACCGGCAAGGGCTACTACGTCACCTTCGGCGCCGTCGACGAGGGCACGGTCGAGTGCACGCAGCCGATGCCCGTCGGGACGGTCCGGTGGGCCGCGCAGCAGCAGCTCTGCCGCAACTAGCCCGAGTCCGACCGACCGAACCGACCAGGAGGGGAAGAACCATGGCCAGGACCCAGCACAGGAAGCGGCTCTCCCAGCGTCTCGGCGCCGTCCTCGGCGCCACCGTGACCGTCGGCGCGATGCTGACCGTCGCGGCTCCCGCCGCCTCGGCGGCCGATCCGATGGACGGCTACAGCTGCGAGGGCGGCGGGTACCGCATCTTCACCCCGTACAAGTACGGCGACCAGCAGATGGTGCTGGACGTGTCGAAGAGCCGGCCCGAGTACGGCTCCATCGTCCAGTACCAGTGGACCGGAGCCGCGAACCAGCAGTTCCAGGTCTGCAGCCGGCCGGACCCGCAGGACCCCAACGCCAAGTTCTACAAGTTCAAGGACCACATGCGCTGGTGGTGCCTGGCCATCGACCGCGGGTACACGGACGACGGCCGCTGGCTCATCACCGAGGAGTGCAACTGGGACGCGCGCGAGGTGTTCTGGGGCAAGACCGTACCGGGCACCGGTCTGACCGCTTTCCAGGCGCTGCACAGCGGGAGCTGGCTGGTCGTCCAGGGCGGCCAGCAGGCGGCCCACGTCGGCCAGGTGCAGTTCCAGGCCGACCTGTTCAGGCTCGACAAGGTCTGGTGAGCCGGTAGGACGCGAGGACGCGGTCCCCCGGGCGCGGGCAGCCCCGGGGGGCCTCACCCGGCGTCATCCGCGGCAAGCCCTACGGGCCGTGGCACCGGCTGCCCGCGGATCCGCGGGCAGCCGGTGCCACGATGCCGTCCTCGGCCGCTCTCCCGAGCGCGGTACGGCCTGGAAGGCGTTGACCGACAGCCGCGGGTTGCCGCCGACCAGCGGGACGCAGACCGGCAGCACATCGAGCGTGTGCCCGTCCTCGTCGCGGAGCCGTGTCGGCGGCATGTCGATGTACCCGTCCCGCACCGAGACCACCCGCAGATCACCCGGCGCGAAGGTGGCGTGGTGCCGGCCGGTCGAGAGCGAGCGCATGGAACCTCCGTCATGGTGGACACGCATCGTGTGCGTCGTCGACCGCTTCAGCGGCGGCGGTTGAGCACCCCGATGAGAACGGCAAGGTCGGCGGCGCCGGCCGGGTCGTCCGCGTAGCGGGTGGTCTGGAGGGGGCCGACCTCGGGAAGGACGATGTCCTCCCGGGCCAGCACATGGACCAGGAGCAACAGCGCGGCGCGGGCGTTGCCGTCGTCGAAGGGGTGGAAGAACGCCACATCGAGGTAGGCGCGGGCCGCGCGGGCCGCCGGCGGAACGGCCGGGTCCGTCGCCTCGTACAGGCAGGAGTCGAAGTCGGCTCGCGTGTGAGGGGTCAGGCCGTAGCGCTCGCGGCCGGCCTTCGCCCAGGCGTCGCCCGCGCGGAACGGTGCCCGTTCCACAGCGAGGACCTCACGCTGCCAACCGGCCAGCAGGGCGAAGTTCAGCGGGGTCCGGCGTACGGCGTCCTCCCGGGCCCGGGCATGGGCGGCGAGCAGGCGTTCGGCGCGAAGCGGGTCGCGTCGGCGCACCGGCCCCTCGCACCAGGACCGGAAGCCGTCACGGTCGGGCGCGGCCCGCCGCAGGGCCGGTGCGCGCTGCCAGTCGACCTCCCGGCGCACACGCAGCCAGGCCGAAAGGCTGTCAGTAGCGGTCATGGAGATCCTCCAGATCCGCCCGCTCACGGTGATCCCGGTACGGGGCGTGACCGGTGAGGCCGATGGCCAGGTCCTCGCCGACGGATTCGATCAGCGTCCGCTTCGGGGTGACCCAGCTCTCGAACCGGCCGCCGATCGCGCGTTCCACCGCTCGCGCGGCTTCCTCCCGCTCCATGCCGGTGCTGGTGAGGAACCAGCCCAGGACGATCGAGGCCTGGCCGTGCCACCCGCCCTCCGCACCTGAGTCCAGCGTGTGGGTCACGAGCCGGACACAGGCCCGTTCCAGGTGCCAGCTGCGGTCCTCCGGTGTGGCGTCCGACGGCGGCGCGAGGTCGGCGAAGCGCTGGGCCGTCCGCTCCAACCAGTCCCGCCACTCCAGCAGGGCCGCCACGACGCGTGCCGCGGTCTCGTCGGGGGTGGTCACCGAACCCGGCCCGCTGGTCCAGTGGCCGATGGGCCCGCCGCTGTGGTGGCACCAGCGCCATCCCCAGGTCCAGAGGCCGTACCGCTCCCTGACGATCCCGTCCACCTGGCTTTCGCACCAGCGTTCGCCCTGCCACCAGCCGGCCATACCGGAGAGCACCGGCGGCACCCACTCCCGGACCAGCGAACGGAGGCGGGCTTCCTCGTCCTCGTCCCAGGCGAACGGGTGGCGGGCAGGGTCGAATGCGGCCCAGGTCCGAATGCCCTCGTAGGTGATGCGAGGTACCCGGTCGTCGGGGAAGGGCAGGGTGTCCCGGTCGTACGTCAGCGCTGGCCACTCTTCCTGTCCGTGGTGATCGGCACATCAGTCTGCACCCGGAGTTCCCGGGGCCGCGAACGGTTATCGGTGCGCACCCGTGCGGGCATCCGTGCAGGACCGGGAGGCGGCTGACGTCCGGCTGGCACCCCCTTCCGCCGGTGCGGTGGCGGCACCTGAGGTCCGGTGACGCGAGCGCTCCGCACGAGGGCCGACTCCTTGTCGGCATCGCCGAGACCGGCCCGGGTCGGTGCGGAGGCCGGGCATGCCGACGGCCGAGGCCCCGGGCCTCACCTGTCCCGGACACGGGGGGTGACCTGCCCGGACAACGGCGGGGTGTCCGGGACAGCCTCCAGGTCTTGCCGTCCGTACCGGGAGGCGGGAAACCTCGACGGCGGCCCGCTGAACCGCCCTGGACGACCGGCCGGGCCCGAGGAGAGGTCGTCGCAACTCTTGCCCTGGAGGCACCATATGACCATCGGTCGACGTCTGTCCGTATCGGCAGCCGCCGCAGTGCTGGCGGGCGGACTGACCTTGGCGCTGGCGCCGTCCGCCAGTGCCGCCGGGGCCGTGTACACGGGCACCTCGTCCAAGGGCGGCTACGGGGTCGCGGAGATCAGCGCCACCCGGTACTTCTACGCCTGCGACCTCGGCAGTGCGGACGGCCTGAGGGTCGTCGCGCACCTGTGGCCCGACGGCCACTCCTACCAGTGGGTCCAGGACGCCAACGGCTCCAACGGCAGCTGCGGGACGGGCATCCAGCTCGGTCTGCCGATCGGGACCGGCTACACCCTGCGGGTGTGCCTGCGCGACGGTGCCGACGGCATCGACCAGCTCTGCCGCCAGGAGCGCGGCACCATCCTGACCTGACGATCCGCGCCATTCGAGATGTCCGTGCGCCCGTCCGCCCGTCCGGGCGACGGGAGCCCGAAGAGAGGTACACCGTGCGTTCTTTGAGGAAGATCGCGGCCACCGGCGCCGTCGGCGCCGCCCTGGTCCTCGGACTGGCCACCGCCCCCGCCCAGGCGGCGCAGCCGGCGCCGCCGTCCTGGTCCCCGCAGTCCCTGGCGGCGCTCTGTCCGTGGACTGGCATCGACCTGGTCACCGCGGAGGGGACCATCGTCAAGGACCAGGCCGCCGTCCACAACGGCCCCGCCGCGAGCTGCAAGGTCATCGGCCACCGGCCGCTGTACAGCGGGGTCGAGATCCTGTGCAAGTACGTGAACAGCTCGGGGAACCTGTGGTACGCCACCACCATCGGATGGATCTACGGCCCCTACGTGCGGGTCGACAAGGTCTCGGACCCGCTGCCCAACAACGGCTACTGCTGACGGGGCCGGCGAGGGCCTCACACCTCGTCCCGGCGCGCGTCCCCGCCTGCTGAGAGCCGCCCGGCCCCGCCCCGGCTGCCGCCGCACGCCCTGTGGCTCCTGGGGCGACCGGGAGTGGCGGTGCACGGTCTGCCCCACACAGGCCGTGCGCCGCCGTCGGCCGGGCCCGCGTCGAAGGCGCTGGTCCGAGGACGGCCGTGGGAGCCGGCGGGCAACCGGCGTCAGGACGCGGCCGCGCGCGCCGCCTCCAACTCGGCCGCCAGCCGTTTGACCCGCCTGTTGGTCCCACCCGAGCTGTGACCCGCCAGCATGTACAGCTGGTCCGTCCCGCCGGAGGACAGCACCAGCTCCGGGACGTCGGACGAGTAGACCCTGCCCTTCAGGACCGCCACCCGCACCTCCCGGACGTCCGCCCACACGTAGGAGCGCGCCCCGAGCAGCCCGGAGTACCTCAACCCGGCCGGCCCGTAGGAGACGCCGAACACCGGCGCGCGGAACGTCAGCACCGCTCCCGGAACGCCGAGGATCAGGACCGGGATCAGGAGTTCCACCTTCGCGCCGGACCACTTCGTCACCAGGCCCGTCGCGATCACCACGGCGATCAGCAGGCACGCGCCGCCCAGCACGAAGTAGGTGAGCGACGAGGCCGTACGCCTCTTCCGATTACGCATGTCCGCGCCCCTTTCCGCGGTGCGCCGCACCATCCGAGGATCTGAGGTGCCGCCGCCGCCCGTGGACAAGCATACGAACGGCGTCCGCGCCGCCGGGAGCGCGCAGCAGCGCCCCGGCCCGATCCGCGGTGCACGCGCCCCGGCCGCGTGATCCCGCCGAGCAGGTGACGAGGGATGACGGTCCGTGCAGGTCACAGTCCGGGCGGGTTCAGGTGGGGGATGCGGCGGTGATCACGGTGGAGCGTTACGGGGCGTTCAGTGTCAACTGTGTCGGGTTGGCGCGGCTGCCCTTCCCGTTGAGCTTCAGCGTCCGCGAGGCGGAAGGCTCGTGGATGATCAGCGCGGCCGCCGCCCGGGCCGCAGAGCTGATCGATGTGCTCACCCGCACGGCGGACGACACGGTCGTCGTCGTGAACCTGGCGACGGACAGTTCTCCGGATGAGGCCGATCGTCCCTTCGACGGCGGTTCCGGCCAGGGAGAGGGCCTGTTCGGGCCAGCTCCGCAGAATCGTGCCTCCCGGCCGGCGGAACGGCGCTTACGGTTGACGCGCCAGTAGCACCTGTCCTGTCGTCCGCCCGCATCGCGGGAGCACCGAGGTGGGGAGTCCGTGCTGTGCCGTCCTTGCTGCACTACGAGATCGTCACGGATCCGACGTCGTTGCAGGCGTCGGCCGACGGGGCACCGTCCGTGGGAACCGTGTACATCGTCGTCTCCAACACCCATGAGAGGGAGTTGGACTGGAGGTACATCGATGTGGCGGTTCCGATCGGCACCGACCGGCGGCATCTGACGGACGACCGCGCGGCGATCGAGCCGCAGGTCGACATCACCTGGAGCACCCCCCTGCACCTGGAGGATCCCGAGTTCGAGTGGATCGAGAGCGAGCAGGCGTTCCGGGTCCACGTCCCCCAGGCACCGACGGCGAAGCAGAGGTTTCCCAGCCAGGCGTCGATGACGCTGACGCTGGACAACATCCCCATCACCCGGGAGGGCGGGCTGGTTCTCCTCACCGTGCGTGAGCGGACCGGCATCAGCGAGGGGCCGACGAAGACGGAGATGGGCGACTACGAGACCACGCTCGCGGTGGTGAAGCAGACGCCGCGGGTCCCGCGGAACTTCCACCCGGTGTCCTCCTTGGTGGACGGGGACAAGGGCGGGCAGCTCGAACTGAGGTGGAACGGCCCCGACAACCTCCACTACTGGATCCACCACCCGGACGGCCCGGTGGTCCACATCGAACCGTTCCCCGGACCCGTGGTGAAGGATCGGCCCTACAGCGGGTCCGTCCCCGTCCCGAAGCGCGGCACCACCTACACCCTGATCGCCGGGACGAACGAGGGAGGGCAGCAGCAGCACGGGTACTTCCTCACCACCACCGCCCACGCGATCATCCCCGAGTTCGAGGGCGGGACGCGCTCCCCGTGGGTCGAGGGAACGGTGCTCAAGGGCCGCATCGGCTTCACCGCGGACGGCGTGGACGTCCGGGACCCCCAGCACGACCTGGGCAGGGTGACGGCCGCCAAGGCCGACGTGGACAGGGTGATCACCAGGCTCGTCCAGGGGCGGACCGACGACAACGGCTGGATCACCTTCCCGGACAGCGGCGTCCACGTGTACCACGGCCCGACCGACGTCCCGGGCGTCGTCACGGCCGCCCGGGCAGACCTGGACGGCGTCAACACCAGGTGGGCGGGCAGCCGCGACGCGGGCGCGGGCTGGATCGAGTTCACCCCGTCCGGGGCGAGCCTCCACAAGGACGGCAACGGGACGGCGGGCGACATCACCGCCGGCAAGGCCGACCTGCGGAGCGTCAACACGCAGTGGGTCGGCGACCGCGACGGCGGGAAGGGCTGGCTCGGGTTCCCCGAGGACGGTGTCGACGTGCGCGGCAGCGGCACCGACGCGTGGGGCACCGTCCACGCGGGCAAGGCCGACGTGGACGGCGTCAACACCCAGTGGGTCCAGGGCCGTAGCGCCGACGACGGCTGGATCGAGTTCCCCAAGTCCGGGATCAAGGTCCGCAGGGGCAGCGGCCAGGTGTGGGGGACGGTCTCGGCCGACACGGCGGATCTGAACGGTGTGACCGCGAAGTGGGTCGAGGGGCCCGACGGCACGAAGAGCCGCATCGCCTTCACCGACACGGGAGTGAGGATCACCGACCCCGACGGCCACAGGGGCACCATCGTGGCGGGCGAGACCAACGTCCGCAGTGTCGTCACACCCTGGGTGTCGGGGCCCATGCCCGGCGCGGGATGGATCGCCTTCCGGGTGGAGGGGGTGGACGTCATGCGGGACAGCGAGGTCTCCTTCGGCACGATCCGGGCCGCCACCTACGAGGACAAGCAAGGGGGCACCGGACGCGCACTGCACCGCAGGCTGCCCCCGTACGAGTGGCCGCCGAAGTCCCAGTAGACGCCTTCCGCCTCCAGCAGCCTGCTCGGTGGCCCGGGAAGATCGCTTCCCGAGCCGGCTGTCGGAGGTGGCTGCCATGCTGTCGAGCGGAAAGAGGACCGCAACGGGTGGCAAGGGCTGGGTGCGATGGGTGTGGACGGCCAGGTATGGCGTCTGATGTGCCAGGACGATCTGGTGGGCGAGATCGTGATCGAGGAGGCCGATTTTCCCTGGCTCCGCGGGCGCTTCGTCGCGGAGCCGGCCTTCGCCGCGGTCGAGCCGCTGTTCGCCCGGTCACTGGCACTGGCCGACGCCGAGGACTGGGAAGGGTTCGACGGTGTCCACACCGAGATCGCGAAGACCCTGTCCCTGGTTTCGCCCACAGGTCCCGTTGCCGAGTTCCTGCTCCACATCCAGGACGGTCATGCCTGGTTCCGGTGGAGCGACGAGCCCTTCGACCAGGAGGAGAACGGGGTGGTCCCCGTCGTGAAGGCCTCGGAGGCGCCGCGGAGCGGTGGCGTGGAAGCCGACCTGCCGGTGATGACCTGGGAGCGGTTCTGGCAGCTCATCGAGGTTCTCGGTGGCACGGTCGGCATCGAGACCTGCCAGGGCGTCGAGGAGGGCTGCGCGCGTCTGACCGAGCTTCTCTCGCGCGAGCCGGTGGGCCAGATCATCGGCTTCGGCGAGAAGCTCGCCGAGGCGCTCCACCGCTTGGACCAGGCGCGGTTCGGGACCCTGCCGATCTTCGGGAGGGTGCTGCCCGACGGCTCGCCGTTCCCGCAGTCGGACGACCATTTCCTCTACACGCGCGCCGCGGTGGTAGCCGCGGGCCGCGACGCGTACGAGGGCGTGTTCGACGACCCCGAGCGGTTCGTACCGTTCACGGCGCGCCAGTGCGAGGAGTTGCTCTACGCGCACGAGGAGGCGTTCGAGCAGGTGACCGGGAAGGAGTGGGATCGCCTGACCCGCTACGACTACGAGTCCTGCTCGAACAGGGACGGCTGGCCCGACCTCGACGGCTGAGCACGGCCCGCCGCAGAACCGGTGATCGCCAGCCACCGGGCCGCCGTGCCCGGGCCCGCCTCCGAGGGGGGTGCCCGCGGCTCGGCCGCCGGCGTCGAGGTGATGCCGTTGTGGGCCGCGCCCCGCGCGCCCGTGCTGCCGGTGGCGCGGGCGCGCTGAGGGCGGTCAGGGACGGTACGCGGCTGTTGCGATGGCGACGAAGGAGCGGATCAGCGGGTTGGTGTCGCCTTCGTTCCACGCCGCCACCACGCGGCTCGGCGGCATGTCGGCCAGCGGGACCACGGCCAGGTCCGCGGGCAGGTCGTGTCCGAGCGGGGCCAGGCCGATCGTGGCGTTCCACAGCACGGCCTGCCGGCACTCCTGGACGGCGCGTACGACGGGGCCCTCGCGCGGGGTGCCGCCGTTCCAGTACGCCTGCCAGGCGGGGTCGGTGCCCCGGGGGAACTGGAACCAGTGGCGGTCGCCCAGGTCGGCGAGCCGCAGCCGGTCGCGGCGGGCCATCGGGTCGTCGGCGCGCAGGACCACGCCGACCGGATCGGTCCGCAGGGTGCGTACGGTCAGGGCGGTTTCGTCGAACGGTGCGCGGGTGAGGGCGACGTCGACGAGTCCGGCGTGCAGTCCGCAGGTCGGGTCGGTCAGGTCGGTCTCGCGGATGCGGATGTCGACGGCGGGGTGGTTCCGGCGGTAGGCGGCTGCCAGCCTGGCCGTTCCCGGGTCGGTGCCGTCGCCCAGAATGCCGACGGTGAGGGCCGCGGCGCCGGCCGCCGCGCCCACCCGGAGGCGGACGCGGTCGGCGTGGTCGAGGAGGGCCCGCGCCTCGTCGAGCAGGACCGTGCCCGCCGGGGTGAGGGCGACGCCGGTGGGCGCGCGGGTGAGGAGCAGGGCGCCGAGGTCGGCCTCCAGCTGTTTGATCGCCCGGCTCAGCGGCGGCTGGCTCATGTGCAGTCGGGTGGCGGCCCGGCCGAAGTGGAGTTCCTCGGCGACGGCCACGAAGTAGCGCAGGGTCCGTAGCTCCACGCTGCCACGATACCCGTGGGGTATCGGCGCTGCGAGACGGGTCTTGGACGCGCGCGGGCCCCCGGCGGTGGACTTGTGGGCATGACCGAAGAAGCGAAGAGCAGCGGGCCCGGGGCCGTCCCCGCCGTCCGGGTGGTGGGGCCCGGCGAGGGCGAGAAGATCGTTCTGGGCACCACGCAGATGCGCGTTCTGGAGGACGGCAGCCACACCGGGCACCGCCTCGCGATCGCCGAGTCCGTCCTCGCGCCGCACACCCAGGGGCCGCCGCAGCACCGCCACGGGCGGCACGACGAGGGCTTCTACGTCCTCTCCGGCACCGTGCGGTTCACCGTCGGGGACGAGGACCACGACGCCGTCGCGGGAACGCTCGTGGTGGTTCCGCCCGGCGCCCCGCACACCTTCGCCAACCTCACCGACCAGCCGGCCGTCATCCTCAGCACGTTCACGCCGGACCTGTACGTGCAGTACTTCCGGGACCTCCAGGAGGTGCTCGCCCAGGGCCGGCCGCTGACGCCCGAGGCCAACATCGCGGCCATGGGCCGCTACGCCACCGGGCTCTCCTGACGGCGTCCGCGGCCGGTGGCGGGCGGCGTGAGCCCACGGGGGTTTGCGCGGCCGGATCGGGGTGAGAAGGGAACCGGGTGGGCAACACGCGGTCCGGACGGCGAACCTCCCCCCGCTTCGCCGCCCGGGCCCGCTCCCACCGCCGCTCAGAGCCCGGCCACCGTGACGACGGATCCCCGGCGGCCGGGCGGCGCCGTGCCACCGGCCGATTAGCGGAGTCTCCAATTCCTTGACAGTTCATACGAATTGTCACCACTATGGGCGGAGGCTGCCGTGATCACCGGTCGGCCAACCCCCACACCGAAGGAGACTGACATGCGGAAGATGAGCATCCGTAAGTCCGGCACCGTCGCGCTGACCGGCAACGCCCGCCGGCTGTGGCTGGAGTGGTGCTGGTAACTCCGGCGCACCACTGACACCGGTGGCGGGGGGGGGGGGGGGGGCCCCCCCCCCCCCCCCCCACCCAGCCGGACCCCGGGGGCGCGGGGGCAGGGGTGGTGGAGCCAGGGCGCGCCGAGGGGGGGTGGCTGCGAGGCCCCGG
>NZ_JBHVIV010000080.1:25261-40248 GCF_042799475.1 Kitasatospora sp. NPDC057692
TGTTGTGGGTCGGGAAACCCCGGCGCCCCCCTGACACCGGGGGCGGGCGGGGGCGTTCGACGCCCCCCGCCACGCCACCAGGCAGCGCAGCCGAGGCGGCACGGGAAGGGGATGGGTCGAGCATGCGGCACGTCTGGGTGGAGGCATCGCTGCCCCGGGATCGGCGCGCGGCGGCCGCCGGGGCCGAAGGGCTGCTGGGCTCCTTCGACTGCCGGGTCTGGGAGCGCGGCCCCTACGGCGGTGTCGGCGAGTTCGTCCGCCGCCTCGTGCTCGACCAGGGACGGTCCCCGCTGGTGGTCCGGCACCAGGTCGAACTCCTCAGCGCGGTGCGGGACCTGAAGCCCGCGATGCCGTGGGCCGCCGAGGCCGTCGCGGCGCTGGACGTCGCGGACGTCCAGATCAGGTTCCACCCGGCCCGGCGCACCCGCCACCTCGCCTACGGGATCGCCGAGTTCGTCGCGGCCTGGGCGGCGGAACGACGGACGCCGGCCGCCGTCCTGCTCGACGGGGTGGACGAGGCCGACGGCACCGCCGTCGAGCTCGTGGAGACGCTGCTGCGGCGCGTCGACCCGTCCCGGCTGAGGCTCTACGTCGGAGGCGCCTCGCTGCCCGAGGCGCTCGCGGCCGCCGTCGCCGCGTACGCGGAACCCCTCGCCGCCGAGAACACCGCCGCACACACCACCGAGGACACCTCCGAGGCCCACGGCCCCGCCTGGCACGACGAGCGCGCCGACGAACTGGCCGCCACCGAGGAGTGGTCCTGGCAGCTGGGCGCGATCCCCTACCACCGCGAACGCGGCACCCGCCCGGCCACCGACGGCGTCGACGCACTGCGCACCGCGCTCGGCGCGGCCCTGCGGAGCGGCTTCTACGAGCACGCCGTCCGGCTCGCCGGCCGCGGCCTGCGGCTGGTCACCCCGGCCTCGGACATCCGGAACTGGTGGGCCTTCACCACCATGCTGGCCACCGCGCTCACCGCCCTGGACCGCCCGGCCGAGGCGCTCGCGCTCTACGACCGGGTTCGGCAGACCACCGACGAGCCGAGGATCCACCTGTCGGCGGCCTACTCCACCGCCATGCTGCACGCCCGCCACCTGCCGGCGCCCGACCGGGACCTCACCGCCGCCCGCACCTGGCTGGACCGCGCACTCGCCCTCGCCGAGCAGATCGAGGACCCGCGCGAGCGCACCGTCACCACCGTCTTCCACCGTCAGGGCCTGGCCCTGCTGGACAGCCGGGCCGGCGACCACGCGGCGGCGCTGCGGACGGTCGAGGACGGCATCGCGCGGCTCGCGGAGGCCCTGGCGCCCGGCGAACGCCCGCAGGACCGCGCCCGGCTGGTGCACAACCGGGCCCAACTGCACCTCGCGACGGGCGATCCGGTCCGCGCGCTCGCCGACCTCGACGCGGTGATCGCACAGGACCCGCAGAACGCGGAGTACTACGTCGACCGGGCCGCCCTCTACCGGGCCACCGGGCGGCCGGACGAGGCGATCGCCGACTACGGCACCGCGATCCGGCTCGGCCCGCACCTCCCCGAGGCGTACGTCAACCGCGCCGAGACCCACACCGACCTGGGGCGTCCGGAGGCGGCCCTGGCCGACCTCGACCGGACCCTGCGGATCGAGCCCGACCACCTCGACGCGCTGGTCAACCGGGCCGGCCTGTACCTGGACGCCGGTGAACTCGACCTCGCCGAATGCGACGCGCGCGCGGGCCTGGACCTCTCCCCCGACCAGCCGCACCTGCTCTGCGTGCTCGGCCTGATCGCGGGCGAACACGGGCGGCTCCCCGAGGCCGAGGCCCTGCTCACCCGGGCCGTCGAGCACGCCCCCGACCTGCCCACCGCCTGGGCCAACCGCGCGGCGATCCGCTTCGAGCGGGGCGACGTCCCCGGCGCCGTCGCCGATCTGGACCGCGCCATCGGCCTGGACCCCGATCCACTCGCCCTGTTCAACCGGGGACTGGCCCATCGGCAGCTCGGCGACCCGGCCGCCGCCGTGGAGGACTTCACCCGGGCGCTCGCCGCCGACCCGGACCCCGAGCTGCGCGAGGAGCTGCTGCGGGAACGGGCCTCCTGCGCCCCGCCCGCCGGAGCGCATCAGGCCCCCTGACCGCCGCCCTCCTCAACACCCGGGGCCCGGAGGCCAGTTCTCGTCGGTGACGGCCAGCGCGTCGGTGATCAGGCGGGTGGCGAACTCCTGGTCGTCGCCGACCATGCGGTTGATCTGCTCCGCGAGCAGGACGGCGGTGGCCTCCAGGGGGTTCATCTCGGCGCGGGTCCAGTCGCCGTACTGGGCGCGCCACAGGTTGGGGCTCAGGCCGGTGCCGGAGGCGATGAGGAGGCCGGCCATGGTGGGGACGACCTCGGGGCGGAAGGTGTTCGGCATCATCCGCATCGTGGCCACCAGGGTGGGCACCACGTGCTCGATGACGTCCTTGTCGTGGCGCTCGCAGACCGTCCGCAACCAGTCCATGTACATGTAGATGAGTGTGCAGACGCCGTCCAGCAGCGCGTCCGCGTCCGCCGGGCCCATCGAGGCGACGAAGTCCTCGGCGAGCCGCTGCTGTTCGGGGTCGGTGCCGGTCTTGCCGTCGTAGATGGCCTTCAGCCGCGAGTCCATCACCATGACGGCGGTGCTCACATCGCCGGCGCGGGCGTGGGCGGGGTCACAGGGCGACGACACAGGAGTCCTCCTCAACCGGCCGCACTGGGTAGCGGACCATGTTCGTAGGGTAGTCCTCCCCGGGGGCGGGAATCCGCCGAATCCCGCCGCCCGCCGGATGGGGTGGAGCCGCTGATCAGCCCGTGGTCACCCGGAGGTTGACGAGGAGGGAGGCGCCGTCCGCGGAGGTGGCGAGCACCCGGCCGGACCGGTGCCAGTAGGTGACGGCGCCGGCGTGACGGCGGACGCCGACACGGGGGCCGGAGGCGTCGGGGACGAGCAGGGTGAGCGCGGGGGCGGAGGACGGGCCGGTGCCGGCGTGGACGCGCAGTCCGGCGCCGTCGGCGACGGTGAGCGCCCAGTGGTCGCCGTCGGCCGCAGGGGTGGTCAACGCCGCCCCGTCGAGGGAGAGTTCGACGTCAGGGAGCTCGGAGGTCCACTGCAGGACGGTGCGGTCCGGCGCCGCGGCCGAGGCGCTGAGCAGGCTGCCGGCGGCGAGGGTGACCGGGTCGAGGGTCAGGTCGGCGATGGCGCCGTCCACCCGTAGGCGCCCGCGCAGCTCCCAGCCCGGCAGGTCCCAGCGCCACACCTCGGTGAGCGGGGTACCGTCCGGCAGCGGCGAGCGGACGACGGCCGCACAGCCGTTCGGGGTCCGCGCGATACCGCCCAACAGCCTCTGGTCGCCGCCGAGTTCGCGCCAGACCGCGGTCGGGCGCGGGGTCCGGGTGTCGAGCACGACGAGGGCGCCCTCGTCCGAGGCCAGCAGGTGCCGGCCGTCGAAGGACGGCGCCACGTTGCGGGCCCGCAGGGTGCTCCACGGCCGGACGGCGCGGGTGGCGAGGTCGAGGTGGGCGAACGCGCGCAGGTCCGGGCCGTGGTCGGTGACCAGCAGCGCGCTGCCGCCGTGATCGGCGAGCACGAGCCGGTCGGCCGGGGTGTCCCAGCGGGCGCGGGTGCGGCCGTCGGGGGCGAGCAGCCGGACGCCCGCCTGGCCGCAGGCGACCAGCAGGGAGCCCGAGGCGAGAAGGGCGGCGTCCAGCACCGGAAGCGTGCCCGGGCGGTCGGCGGCGGTATAGGTCGGGGCGGCCGTGCGGAGGTGGGGCAGCGGGCGGGGGCGGGGCAGGTCGGCGGCCGCCAGCGGGTCGGCGCGGCGCAGCAGTCGGTCGAACAGCGCCTTCTCCGCCGCGCCGCCCGGACCTCCGCCGCGGGCGCCGCCGAAGCCGCCGCCGAAGCCGCCGTCGCGGACGGCGGACCGGGCGGCGGCGGTGGCGAGTTCGCGGTCGGCGGTCTCGTCGGCGGCGGGCAGGTCGGCGAGCGCGGCCGCCAGGGCGGAGCGCCCGCTGGTGTGCGGATCGCCGTCGCCGTCGAGGACGGCGCGGGCGAGGGCGCGGGTGGCGTCGCCCGCGCCCAGGGCCAGCAGGTAGGGCAGGGCCCGGCCGCGGACGGGGCCGCCGAGGGCGACGGCGTCGCGCAGGTCGGCGGCGATCGACGGGCGCAGCCCCGGGTCCGGCCAGGCCACCTCGACGGCGCCGAGCCGGTCCCCGGCCGCGCGGCAGTGCTCCGCCCAGGCCGCGCGCAGGGCGCGGGCGGCCTGGGGGTCGGTGGCGGCCAGGCGGTCGACGGCGGTGGCGAACACGCCTCGGCGATGGGCGGTGCGGACGGCGCGCTCGCGCTCGCCGGCCCGCCACCAGAGGCGGACGACCAGTTCGGCGGGCAGGTCGCGGCCCTCGGCGAGTTCGGCGGCCGCGGTGAGGCGGCCGTGCCGTTCCAGCAGGGCGACGGCCTCGGCGGGCGCGTCCAGCAGGTCGGCGAGGACGTAGGCGGCTTCGTCGATCCGGCCCTGGCTCTCCAGCCGGTCGGCGGCGCCCCGGTAGAGCCCGGTGAGGTGGGCGTGGGCGGTGGAGCTGTGGAACGGTGTCGTCACCGTGGTGACGCCGGTCGCGGGGGTGGCGCGGAGCGGGCCGGTGAAGCGCTGGGGCAGGGCGAGGGTGAGCCAGGTGCGGGCGGGCGCGCCGTCCCGGTGCCCGGAGGCGAGCGGGAAGGCGTCGCGCAGGGCGTCCTCCCAGCGGTGCTGTTCGAAGGCTCGGGTGAGTTCGTGCAGGTAGCGGACGTGCCGCTGGTGGAGCAGGCGGGCGGCGGGGGTGCGCAGGGTGATCCGGGCCAGCCGGTCGCCGAACCAGGGGCGACCGGTCCTGCGGGTCCCGCGCGGGGCGACCCCGCCGTCGGCGGAGGTACCGGCGGCCCGGCCGCCCCCGGCCTGGCCGGCGCGCTTGCCGAAGAGCACTGCGTAGGCGGCGCCCGCGACGGCCGACGCGACCACCACGCCGCCCGGGTCGAAACCGCGGTCCGCGAGCAGTCCGACGCCGTAGAGCACCACGAGCACCAGCGGCAGCACGATCATCAGGGTGATGATGACCTTGGCGGTGCGGGGGTCGACGGCGAGCTGCGGACCGCCGCGCCGCCGGGGCCGCCGGGTGTCGGGGGCGGGCGGCGCCTCGGCGGTCAGCCGGCGGGCCCGGTCGGAGGTCGGCCGGATGCCGGCCGCAGCTCTCAGGTCGGGCCGGGGCGCGGTGGGCACGGACTCCTCGACGGGCGCCGCCTCGGGCGCGGGGGCGACACCGACGGGGCGCGGCCGGTGCAGGGTGAGGCCGGTGGTCCGGAGCCAGTCGGACGGGTCCACCTCCGGCAGGTCGTCGATGACATGAGTATGCGTCAGATCGGCGTCCAGGAGCAGGAGCCGCCCGGCGCCGGCCGCCTCGGCGGAGGCCCCGGGGGCGGCCAGCGCGCCGCGCCCGGTGCGCTCCAGCGGCAGGCCGGGGGCCCGGTCGGGGCGTGTCAGGACCGGCTCGGGAAGCGTCAGCAGCCAGCTGCCGTCGGGGAGTTCACGGATCCGTGCGCCTTCGCACCACAGCCCGAGGACGCGGTCGGCGGCCTCCGCCGCTCCGATCAGCGGCACGTCGAAGACGAAGCCCGCGGCGTTCACTCGTCGCTCCCGAACATGTGGTGGATCCGGCCGTTCGCGGCATCGCCGACGACGATCCGGCCGGAGGAGGTCTCGGCCGCGATCAGCGGCAGGGTGGGGTGCACGGCCGGCGCGAGGTCGCCGCCGGAGAACCGGCTCAGGGTGCGGACGCCGTCGGCGCGGACCGCCCGGACCAGGCGGCCGCCGGGCGACCAGGTGATCAGAGCGGGCTCGCGGCCGTCGTGGACCAGGCCGAGCACCTCGGCGTTCTCCCGGAAGGACAGCCGCCGCTCGTCCCCGGTCCTGGTCCGCACCGTCCAGTGCTTGCCGTCCTCGGACCAGGCGGCCGTGCCGTCCGCGTGCACCAGGTGCCGCGCCCGCGCGGCGGCCGGCGGCAGGGCACGCGCGAACAGCCGCGGTTCACGGAACCGGTCGAAGCCGCGCTCGCGTTCCGTGCCGCGGCCGACCGGCCCGTCGTCGGTGACCGTGCCGTCGGGGGCGATCCGCCGCCAGCGCCCGGCGACCGGGACGAGCAGGTCGTCCCCGGTGCGCAGCAGCGGCAGCACGGGGCGCCCGGCGAGGCGCTCCAGCAGGCCTTCGCCGAGGCCGAGTTCGGCCGGGTCGACGGAGAGTGCCGCGGGCCCGGCGAGCGGGCGGCCGCTGACGTGCCGGAGCACCCGGCCGCCGGCGAGGTGCAGGGCGATCAGCCGGCGGCCGTGCCGTCCGGCGGCGATCACCCGGCCGTGCAGGCGGTGGGCCTTGGGCCGCACGTCGGAGCCGTGCCGGCGCTCGATGTCGCGCACGTCCACGGCGACGACCGTTCCGGCGTCCCGGCCCCGGGTGAGCAGGAACGGGGCCTCGGTGGTGAACGCGGGCAGCCCGCGCCCGGGCGGAGCGGCCGCGGCCGACCGGGCTGCGGCCGTCGGGGCGGCGCGGCGGAACTCGGCGCCGCGCAGCGCCCGGACGGCGATGTCGGCGGCCGGCAGCGGCAGTTCGAAGGCCGTTCGGTCGAGGCGGACGGTGACGTGGGTGGCGCCCGCCGGTCCCCAGCGGGTCGGCTCGCCCGTCAGGACCCTGGGCAGGCCCGAAGCCGAGCCCGAAGCCGACCCTGCGGCCCGCCCCGGGAACCGGTCGGCGAGCCGGTCCGCGAGCCGGGGCGCGGTGAGCAGCCAGGCCCGGTCGGCCGCGTCCAGGGTGGCGGCGGCGAACTCGACGTCCTCGGGGACCGGTTCGGCACTGCGGCGGGCCGCGAGCCACACGGGCAGCAGGTCGGCGGGCTCGCCGCCGAACCACTGCACGGGCTCGTCGCCGAGCACGCCCACCAGCAGCTCGCCGCCCCGGGCGGCGGCGCGGCGGTGCAGGACGAGCAGCGCGGCCAGCTGCACGAGACGCCCGGCCCCGGCCTGCGAGGGCCCGGCATCCACCATCACGACGGTCCGGCCGCGCGGTGCGGTGCTTTTGAACTCGGGTTCGAGGTAGAGGAGTTCGCGGTCAAGGTAGCGCCGCAGGAACTCCTCGGGGTGGTCCTCGGCGAGCAGCCACTCGGCGGGCAGCAGCTGGTCGGGCCGTCCGGTCCGGCCGAGTCCGCCCACGCCGTCGGGCTCCCCCGGCCCGTCGGTCACCGGCTCGCGCTCCCCGACGAGGGTGTCGAGACGGCGCAGCAGCGGTCCGAGCGCGGTGGCCAGTTCGGGGGTGATCGCGGACAGCGCACCGGCCCAGGGGGCCAGTGCGGCCGGCAGCCGGGCGGCGCTCATCGGCCGGCCTCCCGGGCGTGGGGCGTGAGCGCGTCCGGGTCGGCGGCGGGGGCGGGCGGTGCGGCGACGAGGGCGTGCTCGGGGGTGAGCACGCACAGCTCGCCGGGTTCGGCGCCGAGCGCGCTGCGCCACAGGGCGGGGGCGGGCCAGGGGCGGGCGGTGGTCGGGACGAGCAGGTCGCGGTCCCGGCCGAGGTAGCGGGCGCCGTCCGACCAGGGGAGGTCGTCCTCCGCCCCGAGGACGAGCAGCGCGGTTTCGTCGGCGAGGACGCCGAGCCGGGCGCCGTCGTGCAGCCGGGCGCGGGTGGCGGCGGCCAGGGCCGGGACGGCGTCCCCGACGGCGAGGACGGCGGCGGCGGTGAGCGGCGGCTCGCGGCGCTCCCAGCGCGGGGCCACCTGGGGCGGGGCCACCCGCGGCGCGGTCACCGGCGGCGCGGTCACCGGCGGCGGGGCCACCGGTGAAGCGGCCACCGGGCGCCGGGTGTGCGGAAGGTGGGCGGAGGTCACGAGGAGGAGACCGCCGCGACGAGCTCGGCCCGTATGCCGCCCAGTGCGGCGGGCAGGTCGGCGGGGGCGAATCCGGCGTCGATCTCGCGCAGCGCGGCCTCCAGGCGGAGCCGGGAGTCACGCCCCTCGGGGAGGTCGCGGTGCTCGGCGAGCAGGGCGGCGCCGGTGCGGGCGAGCCGTTCCGCGCGGGCGGCCGTGCTGCGGGAGAGCTCCTCGGCGGCGTGCGCGAGGGACTCGTTGGCGGCCTTCTCGATGAGGTCGCCGAGGGTGTCGCGGGCCAGCGCCTGGGTGTCGGCGGTGGGCGCGATCAGCGGCAGCACCCACAGGTCGCGGGCGGTGGCGGCGCCCCGCCCGTCCAGGACGGCGGCGGCCGCGATCAGCCGCTGGGAGCGGACGGCCCGCCGGTCGCCGACGGGGACGCCCGCGGCCCGCAGCCGGCGCAGCGCGGTGGCGAGCAGCGGGGTGACGCCGTCGAGGTCGCAGGCGCGGGCGGCGTCGGTGAGCCGGTCGAGCGCGCCGAGCAGGCTCGCGCCGTCGGCGGGCGCGGGGACCGGGGCGGCGGGACGGCGGCCGGTCTCCAGGAGCTCCTCCAGCCGGGCGTCGGCGACCGGCTCGACGAAGACCCGGGCGAGGAAGCGGTCGGCGAAGGCCGCCAGCGCCGGGTCCTCGGGCAGGTGGTTGGCCGCGCCGACGCAGACCCGCAGCGGGCTGGCGAGGACGGTGCCGCCGCGCCGGAAGACCCGCTCGTTGAGCAGGCCGAGCAGGGTGTTGAGGACGGCGGTGGAGCCGAGGAAGACCTCGTCGAGGAAGGCGATCTCGGCCTCGGGCAGCATGCCCGCCGTCTCGAACTCGACCCGGCCCTCGCGCAGGCCGCGCAGGTCGACCGGGCCGAACAGCTCGTTGGGCTCGGTGAACCGGCCGAGCAGGTACTCGAAGTACCGGCCGCCGAGCTGCCCGGCCACCCGCCGCACGGCCTGCGACTTGGCGGTGCCGGGCGGGCCGACGACCAACAGGTGCTCCCCGGCGACGGCGCAGAGCGCGACCACCTCGGCGACCGTCTCGCGGTCGACCGTGCCGCGCCCGGCGGCGGTCACCGCGGCCGCGATCAGTTCGGCGTCCTGGCGGAGCGCGGCGGGCGGGGCGGCGGGAGTGCGGGTGTCGGTCACGAGCACCGGAGTCTACGGGCGGCCGGCCGGCCGCCACCAGCGGGTTTCCGCCGGCCGGCCGCGGTCAGTCGTCGAGTTGCTCCCAGCCGCGCGGCACCGGGCCGCCGGCGGGCTGCCGGGGGTCGCGGCTGCGGTAGACGATGTACGGGCGGAAGAGGTACTGCACGGGGGCGCTGAACATGTGCACCAGGCGGGTGAAGGGCAGCAGCGCGAACAGCAGCAGGCCGACCACGGCGTGCACCTTGAACGCGACCGGCACGTCCGCCATCCGGCTCACGTCCGGGCTCAGGGTGAACAGGCTGCGGGCCCACGGGGCGATGGTGGTGCGGTAGTCGTAGCCGGAGTCGAGCGAGGAGTGCATCAGCTTGGCGACCAGGCCGAGCACGATCGCCGCGAGCAGGACGACGTACATCAGCTTGTCGTTGCGGGTGGTGGCGCGCAGCACCGCGGGGTTGCGGCGCCGGCGGTAGAGCAGCACGAGGATGCCGGCGATCGCCAGGAAGCCCGCCGCGCAGCCCGCGAACAGCGAGAGCAGGTGGTAGGCGTGCTCGTCGAGGCCGACGGCGTCCGTCCAGGAGGCGGGCACGAACAGGCCCATCAGGTGGCCGGCCAGCACGAAGAGGATGCCGTAGTGGAACACCGGGGAGGCGATGTTCAGCAGGCGGGACTCGTAGAGCTCGGAGGAGCGGGTGGTCCAGCCGAACTTGTCGTAGCGGTAGCGCCAGACGAGGCCGGAGACCAGCAGCGCCGCGGCGGTGTACGGCAGCGCGCCCCAGAGGAAGGTGTCCATCGATGTGCCTCCGGTCAGGTGGGCGGAACGGTCAGCGCGACGGCAGGACGGGCAGCAGGCCGAGGTGCCCGTAGGGCGGGGCGTCCAGGCCGACCTGTTCGCGCGGCGGCCCGCCCCGGGCGAGCGCCAGCGCGGCGGCGCGGTCCCGGGGGGACGGCCCGGGCAGGGTGGCGCAGACGGCGGCGAGCACGTCCGCGTACGGCGTGCCGTGCTCGGTGAGGGCGAGCCGCAGGAGTTCCAGGGCGGGCCGGTGCTCCCGCAGCAGCGTCTCGTCGCCGGTGGCGGCGGTGAACTCCAGGACGGCGGGCAGGAAGTCGGGCAGGTCCTCGCCGGTGGCCTCCAGGCCGTGCGCCCGGTAGGCGGCCTTGAAGCGCAGCAGGGCCTCGCCGCGCCGGCGGGTGTCGCCGTCGGTCCACCAGCTGAGGTGCAGGCTGTGCCGCTGGGTGAAGTCGAAGACCTCGACGTAGTGGCGGGCGAGTTCGCCGCCGGGGAGGGATCCGGCCCAGCCGAGGAAGGCGCGCAGCGGCGCGGCAGCGGCGTGGCGGACCGGCCGGAGCAGTTCGGCGAGCGGTGGCAGGGGGGCGTCCGGGTAGCAGAGGCACTCGGCGGCGGCTCGGCGCACCAGGGCGCGGGGGTCGGCGGTCACGGTGCGGGCTCCTCGCCGGAGGCGGCCTCGCCGGGCGGCGGCGGGCTGTCGGCGGTCTGGCGCCTGCGCAGGCCGTGGAAGCTCTCGACGGTGACCAGTGGCAGCGGGCGCCGTCCCGATCCGGCGCCGAACGGGCCGTCGGCGCCGCCCGGTGCGCCGTCGGTGTGGTCGAGGCCGCAGCCGGCGGGCAGCGCGGACTCCTCCAGGCGTTCGGCGTCGGCCCGGGCGGCGGTCGGGATGACGTAGCGGTCCTCGTACTTGGCGATGGCGAGCAGCCGGAAGAGGTCCTCGACCGAGTCGGCGTCGAGTCCGACGGCCTCGGCGGCGGCGGGGTCGGGCTCGCGCCCGAGGTTGACGGCGCGCATGTGGGCGCGCATCGCGGCGAGCCGGTCGAGGGCGGCCCGCACCGGGCCGGGGTCGCCGGCGGTGAAGAGTCCGGCGAGGTACTCGACGGGGATGCGCAGGGCGTCGATCGCGCCGAAGAGGTTCCCGGCGTCCTCGCCGTCGTGGCCGGCGGCCGCGACCTCCTCGACGACCGGGGAGAGCGGCGGGATGTACCAGACCATCGGCAGGGTGCGGTACTCGGGGTGGAGCGGGAGGGCGACCCGGTAGGTGCTGACGAGCGCGCGCACGGGCGAGCGCCGGGCGGCCTCGATCCAGTCGTGCGCGATGCCGTCGCGTTCGGCGGCGCGCCGCACCTCCGGGTCCTCGGGGCCCAGGAAGACGCCCAACTGTGCTTCGTAGAGGTCGTGTTCGTCCTCGACGGAGGCGGCGGCGGTGACCCGGTCGGCGTCGTAGAGCAGCACGCCGAGGTAGCGCAGCCGCCCGACGCAGGTCTCGGAGCAGACGGTGGGCAGGCCGACCTCGGTGCGCGGGTAGCAGAAGGTGCACTTCTCGGCCTTGCCGGTGCGGTGGTTGAAGTAGATCTTCTTGTACGGGCAGCCGGTGACGCACTGGCGCCAGCCCCGGCAGCCGTCCTGGTCGACGAGGACGATGCCGTCCTCGGCCCGCTTGTAGATCGCGCCGGAGGGGCAGGCGGCGGCGCAGGCCGGGTTGAGGCAGTGCTCGCAGATCCGGGGCAGGTAGAACATGAAGCTCTGCTCGTACTGGAAGCGGATCCGCTCGCCGACCTCCCGGCGCATCCGCTCGACGTTGGGGTCGGCGGTGGCGTGCTCGGGGGCGCCGCCGAGGTCGTCGTCCCAGTTGGGCGACCATTCGACGGCCATCGGGCGGCCGGTGATCAGCGAGTGCGGCCGGGCGACGGGGTAGTCCTCGCCGAGCGGGGCGTCGGTGAGGGCGCGGTAGTCGTACGTCCAGGGCTCGTAGTAGTCCTGGAGGGTGGGCATGACGGGGTTGGCGAAGATCGAGGCGAGCTTGTAGAGCCGTCCGCCCTGGCGCAGTTTGAGCCGTCCGCGCCGGTCGAGCCGCCAGCCGCCGCGCCACTTGTCCTGGTCCTCGTAGCGGCGCGGGTAGCCGAGGCCGGGGCGGGTCTCGACGTTGTTGAACCAAACGTACTCGGTGCCCTGGCGGTTGGTCCAGGTCTGTTTGCAGGTGACCGAGCAGGTGTGGCAGCCGATGCACTTGTCGAGGTTCATCACCATGGCGAGCTGGGCCATCACGCGCATCAGTACCGCACCTCCTGGCGGCGCCGGCGGATGACCGTCACCTCGTCGCGCTGGTTTCCGGTCGGGCCGAGGTAGTTGAACGCCCAGGACAGCTGGGCGTAGCCGCCGATCAGGTGGGTGGGCTTGAGCAGCACCCTGGTCAGCGAGTTGTGGATGCCGCCGCGCCGCCCGCCGGTCTCGGCGCGGGGCACGTTGACGGTGCGCTCCTGCGCGTGGTGCATGTAGACGGTGCCGGGCGGCATGCGGTGCGAGACGACGGCGCGGGCGGCGACGACGCCGTTGCGGTTGACGGCCTCGATCCAGTCGTTGTCGGCGACGCCGATGGCGGCGGCGTCCTCGACCGACATCCAGATCACCTGCCCGCCCCGGGAGAGGGCGAGCATGAACAGGTTGTCCTGGTACTCGGAGTGGATCGACCACTTGTTGTGCGGGGTGAGGTAGCGGACCGTCACCTCCCGCTGCCCGTCCGGCCCGAGGGCGGGTTCGCCGAACAGCCGGCGGATGTCCAGCGGCGGCCGGTAGACGGGCAGGGCCTCGCCGAGTTCGTGCATCCAGTCGTGGTCGACGAAGAAGTGCTGGCGGCCGCTGAGCGTGTGCCAGGGCTTGAGGTGCTCGGTGTTGAGGGTGAACGGGCTGTAGCGGCGGCCGCCGGACTCGCTGCCGGACCACTCGGGCGAGGTGATGACGGGGGCGGGGGCGGCCTGGGTGTCGGCGTAGCTGATCCGGCGACCCTCGTGCTCGGCGGCCAGGTGCGCCAACTCCCGTCCGGTGCGGCGCTCCAGGGTGCGGAAGCCCTGGGTGGCGAGCCGGCCGTTGGTGGTGCCGGAGAGGGCGAGCACGGTGTCGCAGGCCTTGACGGCGGTGTCCAGGGCCGGGCGGCCGTCGGCGGGGCCGCCGCGCACCACCCCGTTGCGGGCCTTGAGCTGCTCGACCTCCTCCGCCGGGTGCAGCGCCACGCCCTTGGCGGGCAGGCCGAGTTGCTCGACGAGCGGGCCGAGCGAGGCCATCTTCGCCGCCACCGCGGTGTAGTCGCGTTCGACGACGGCGAGGTTCGGCAGGGTGGCGCCGGGGACGGGCTCGCAGTCACCGGCCCGCCAGTCCAGGTCGGTGCCGCCGGGCTGGGCGGTCTCGCCGGGGGTGTCGTGCTGCAGCGCGGTGGCGACCAGGTCGTAGCGGGTGCCGAGGTGGTCGCGGGCGAGTTCGCTGAACCGCGCGGCGATCGCGTGGAAGGCCTCGAAGTCGGTGCGGGCCTGCCAGGGCGGGTCGACGGCGGGGGCGAAGGAGTGCACGAAGGGGTGCATGTCGGTGGAGGACAGGTCGTGCTTCTCGTACCAGGTGGCGGCCGGCAGCACGACGTCGGACAGCAGGGTGGAGGAGGTCATCCGGAAGTCCAGCGAGAGCAGCAGGTCGAGCTTGCCCTCGGGGGCCTCGGCGTGCCAGCGGACGTCGCGCGGGCGCACCTCCTCGCCGGCCTCCCGGGCGCGCAGCGAGGAGTGGGTGCCGAGCAGGTGCTTGGTGAAGTACTCGGCGCCCTTGGCGGAGGAGCCGAGCAGGTTGGCCCGCCACAGGGTCAGCACCCGGGGCCAGTTGGCCGGGTCGTCCGGGTCCTCGCAGGCGAACCCGAGGCGCCCGGCCTTCAGTTCGGCGACGACGTGCTCCTTCGGGTCGCGCCCGGCGGCGCGGGCCTCGTCGGCGAGGTCGAGCGGGTTGCGGTCGAAGGTCGGGTAGGAGGGCATCCAGCCGAGCCGGGCGGAGCGGGCCAGCAGGTCGACGGTGGCCAGGCCGCGGAAGCGGCCGGTGCCGAGCGGGGAGGCGAGCACGTCGGCGGGGTAGGTGTCGTAGCGCCACTGGTCGGTGTGCAGGAAGAACCAGCCGGTGCCGATGGCCTGCCGGGGCGGGCGGGACCAGTCGGAGGCGCCCGCGAGGGTCGCCCAGCCGGTGAGCGGCCGGCACTTCTCCTGGCCGACGTAGTGCGCCCAGCCGCCGCCGTTGCGGCCCTGGCAGCCGGTCAGGGCGAGCAGGGCGAGGAAGGTCCGGTAGATGGTCTCGGAGTGGAACCAGTGGTTGGTCCCGGCGCCCATCAGGATCATGCAGCGGCCCCGGGACTCCTCGGCGGTGCGCGCGAACTCCCGGGCCACCCGGACGGCCTGGGCGGCGGGCACCGAGGTGTGCCGCTCCTGCCAGGCGGGGGTGCCGGGGGTGTCCGGGTCCTCGTAGGAGGCGGGCCAGCGGCCGGGCAGGCCCTCGCGGCCGACGCCGTACTGGGCGAGGAGCAGGTCGTAGACGGTCGTGACCAGCGCGCCGCCGTCCAGGCGAAGCGCGGGAACGCCCCGGCGCACGGTCTCGCCGCGGCCCTGGCCGTGCGCGCCGCCGTCGGTGTCGAAGCGCGGCAGCAGCACCTCGACCGGGGTGCCGCCCGCCTCCCCGTACAGGGTCAGCCGCGGGCGCAGGCCCTCCAGGTCGAGGTTCCAGCGGCCCTCGCCGGAGGCGGTCCAGCGGAAGCCCAGTGAGCCGTTGGGCACGGCGGGGCGCCCGGTCGCCTCGTCCAGGACGGCGAGCTTCCAGTCGGCGCCCTCGCCGGTGTCGCCTAGGTGTACTGACCACGGAGGTTGGTGACAGGGCTCACGGCGTGGTGATCTTGAAATGAGTGAGGGCCTTCTGGCTCGGTGTGGATTGCGACATCTGCACCGACAGCCAGAAAGGCCCTCATGCCACACCGTAACGCACCGCTGACCGAGACCGGACGCCTGCGCCTGGCCCGCTGCGTGGTCGAGGAAGGCTGGCCGCTGCGGCGGGCCGCCGAGCGCTTCCAGGTCTCGCCGACCACGGCCAAGCGCTGGGCCGACCGCTACCGCACGCTCGGCGAGGCCGG
>NZ_JBHVIV010000081.1:0-38282 GCF_042799475.1 Kitasatospora sp. NPDC057692
GGCCGAGGACGCGGCCCCGAGCGCGGCCGGCGCGGCCGGTGGCCGGCGGGGGCGGCGCGCCGGGCGGCTCGGCGGTGGGCGGGCGCTGCGGTGCGCGGTGCTCGCGGCGGCCGTGACCGGGCTCTCCCTGGGTGCGCTCGACCTCATGGTCGTCGCCTTCGCCGACCGGCAGGGCCGGCCGGAGGCGGTCGGCTGGGTGCTGGCCGCGCTCTCGGTCGGCAGCGCGGTCGGCGGCCTCGGCCTCGGCGCGCTGGACCGTCCGCTGCCGAACGCCGTCCGGCTTCCGCTGTTCACGGCCGGCCTCGGGGTGGCCCTGACCGCCGCCGGATTCGCGCCGAACCTCCTCCTGCTCGGCGCGGCCGTCGCGCTCGCCGGGCTCTTCGTCTCACCCGCCCTCACCACCGCCTACCTGGTGGCGGACGAGGCGGTCGCCGCCGACGCCCGTACGCGCGCCGGTGCCTGGGTGAACACAGCCTTCAACGCCGGGTCGGCGGCCGGCGGCGCGACCGTGGGCCTGCTGGTCGGCCGCCTGCCGCTGCCGCTCTGCTTCGCCCTGGCCGCCGCCCCGGCCCTCGCCGCCGTGCCGGTGCTCCGCACACGCGACTTTGGTGGCGCCCGGTCGCGCCGAAAGTCGGATCCCGGCCCGGACCCGGCTGCCTAACGTCGTGACCATGAAGAACTTCCTCGGTTTCGTGAGCTTCGTCCTGATCATCGGTGGGATCAGCGGCCTGGTCTCCGACCACCTCTGGGGCCTGCACCTCTTCGGATTCGTCCGCTACCTGATTCCCGCCGGCCATCAGACCGCGGGCTACTTCACGATGATCGGCGTGGGCGTGCTGCTCGCGCTCGGCGTCGCCCTGCTGGACCGCCTCGGCGAGCGGGACTGAGTCCCGGGCCGTCAGCCGCCACCCCCGGGACCGCCGTCGGGGGCGGCGGCCGGGGCGTGCCGGGCGGCCGCCGCCGCGATGCCGTCCAGCAGGACGGCCAGCCCGGTGCGGAAGGCCTCCCGGGTGCGGTCGGGGGCGGGGTTCCCGGGCTCGGTCTCGGTGGCGCCGGACCGTTCGAGGGCGGTCAGCAGGGGGAAGCGTTCGGCGAAGTCGGGGGCCAGGTCGGCGAGCTGGGCGGCCCGGGCGTGCCACCACTCCTCGTCCGCCACGCCGGTGGCGGCCGCGGCGGCCCGGGCCTCCGCCGCGGTCTGCGCGGACCCCCGTACGAACTGCCACAGCGCCGCGACCGTGCCCCGCAGCTGCCGGGGGTCGAGACGCGCCCCCTGGAGGATCCGCAGCAGGGTCTCCATCGCGCCCAGCTCGGCGGGTCCGAGGATCGGGCGGGCCTGGGAGATCTGCAGGACCCAGGGGTGGCGGAGGTAGCAGGAGAGGGCGTCCTCGGCCCAGGCGGTGACGGCCGGCCGCCAGTCCCGGAGCGGGTCGCAGGAGGCGGGAAACTCGGCGAGCACCCGGTCGTGCATGAGGTCGAGCAGCTCGGCCTTGCCCGGGACGTAGGTGTAGAGGGCCATGGCGGTGCGGCCGAGGCGCTCGCCGACCGCGCGCATGGAGAGCGCGGCCATCCCGTCGGCGTCGGCGACGGCGATTCCGGCGAGGACGATCGCGTCCACGCTCAGCCCGGGCTTGGGCCCGCTGCGCCCGGGAGGCGGGGCGTCGGGCGCGCGCCAGAGCAGCGCCATGGAGCGGCGGGCGTCGCCCTGTCCGGCGAAGACGGTCACGACAGAACTCCTTATCGCATAAGGTAACCTCGGCCGAGGAACTCTTTACGGCATAAGGTATCAACGGTGGACCGAAACCGGAGGTTGAGCCATGAGCCTTCCCGTCACCTACGTCCAGGTCATCGAGGTCGCGCGGATCACGCCTCGGACGGCCCGGATCACCTTCCGGGCCGACGAGCTCGACGCGAGCGTCGGCACCTCGCCGGACCAGCAGGTCAAGCTCTGCTTCCCCCGCCCCGGCCAGGCCGCGCCCGTCCTGCCCGGGCCGAGCGAGGACGCCACGGGCTGGTACCGGGCGTACCTGGCCGTCCCGGAGCCGCAGCGGCCGTGGATGCGCAGCTTCACCGTCCGGCAGCGCCGGCCCGGGACCGAGGAGGTGGAGATCGACTTCGTGCTGCACGGTGACACCGGACCGGCGAGCGCCTGGGCCGGACGGGCCCGGCCGGGGGACCGTCTGGGAATGGTCGGACCCTCCGCGCTGTACGCCTCCCCGCTCTCGATCACGTCCGCCGCCGAGGCGGCGGACTGGGTCCTGATGGCGGGCGACGAGTCGGCGCTGCCCGCGATCGGCACCCTGCTGGCGGCGCTGCCCGAGGGCACCCGGACGGTGGTGTTCGCCGAGGTCGCCGACCGCGCCGAGGAACAGCCGCTGCCCGGCCCGGTCGGAGCGACCGTGCGGTGGCTGCACCGTGACGGTGCCGCACCCGGTCGACGGCTGGTCGAGGCCGTCGCCGCCGCCGACCTGCCGCCCGGGGCGCCGTTCGCCTGGCTGGCGGGCGAGGCGTCCGCGGTGCGTACGCTCCGCCGCCATCTGGTGGAGGAGCGCGGCCTGCCGAAGGCGTCGATCGAGTTCAGCGGCTACTGGCGGCACCGCTGCACCCAGGACGACGCGCCCACGGCGGAGGACCTGGCCGACGCCCGGGAGAAGCTGGCCCAGGTCCAGGTCCAGGTCCAGGTCCGGGCCGAGGCCCGCTGACCCGATCCGTCACGATTCGACCCGCTCTGACCCGGCCCGCGCCGGTCGGGGAGCGGAGCGACGGGACGGCAGTCCTGCTTCACGGGGCGCCCGGGTGGGCAGGAGGGGGAGCGAACGGTCGGACGCTATCCGTTGGGCCGGTTGACGAGTCGTCGATGAGGAGGGCCGCATGACCAAGCAGGCGTACGGACGGATCGCACACCGTCACGTCGAGGTGAACGGGGTTCGGCTGCACGTCGCCGAGCAGGGGGAGGGGCCGCTGGTCCTGCTGCTGCACGGCTTCCCGGAGAGCTGGTACTCCTGGCGGCACCAGTTCGCCCCGCTCGCGGAGGCCGGCTACCGGGTGGTCGCCGTCGACCAGCGCGGTTTCGCCCGCAGCGAGCAGCCCGAGTCGGTCGACGCCTACACCCTGCTCCACCTGGTCGGCGACGTCACCGGCCTGATCGGGGCGCTCGGCGAGGAGCGCGCGGTGCTGGTCGGCCACGACTGGGGCGCCCCGGTCGCCTGGACCACCGCGACCCTCCGCCCCGACCTGGTGCGCGGGGTGGCCGGGCTCAGTGTCCCGCCGCTGCCGACCCTCGGGCTGCCGCCGCTGGCGCAGGCCAGGGAGCGGTTCGGCGAGGGCTTCTACCAGATCTACTTCCAGCGCCCCGGCGTCGCCGACGCCGAACTCGCCCAGGACCCGCACGCGACGTTCCGCCGGATGTTCTACAGCGGCTCCGGCGACCGCCCGCGCGGGTCGGGGCCGCAGGCCTGGGTGGTCGGCGAGGGCGAACGCCTGCTGGACGGCGTCGCCGAGCCGGAGAGGCTGCCCGACTGGCTGTCGGAGGCGGACATCGAGGCCTTCGTCGCCGACTACGCCGAGCACGGCGAGCGGGCGTTCACCGGGGGCCTCAACTGGTACCGCAACATCGACCGGAACAACGAGCTGCTCGCCGGGCTCGCGGGCCGGCCCGTGGAGGTCCCCGCCCTCTATGTGGCCGGCGACCAGGACATGGTCGCGGCCGTGATCCCGGAGGACGCGATGCGGGTGCTGCTGGCGAACCTGGCGCCCAAGCTGTACCGGCGGGTCACCCTGCCGGGCATCGGCCACTGGACGCAGCAGGAGAGCCCGGCGGAGGTCACCGACGCCTTGCTGGACTTCCTCCGGCACCTGGACGGCTGAGCCCCGCCGGGCGGGCGGGGCGGGCGGGGCCGGTTCCTTCCCGGCCCGCCCGCCCGGACGGGCGGCCTCCTCGGAGATCCCTCGGAGATTCTTCTGAGACCCCTCACGGATCGCCTAGGAGATCGTCGAGCCGTTCCTGGAGGTCCTCGGCAAAACGCGAGCGGTAGACGCCGTGGGCGATGCCCCCGGGGGACTGGTAGCCCCGGTGCTCCGGGTTCGCGACCTCCGCGTCCCACCGCACGACGCGGTCCGAGGGCCGCGGCGCCCGGCCCAGGTACAGCCGCGCGGCGTCCTCCAGCGACCGTTCCCCCGAGACCACCGAGCCCCAGAGCCCGCGTCCCTGCCCGACCACCCAGAGGCACAGGTCCTCGGTGTCGTCCTCGGACCAGGCGTCCCCCTCCACGCACACGCCGTCCGCGAAGTCGGCCAGTGCGTCCGCCGCGGCCTCGTAGGCCAGCGCGAAGGCTTCGAGGACCTCCCGGGGCCGGGACTCCAGCCACAGCTCAAGAGCGGACAGGCGCGGTCGCGCCTCCTCCAGGACGTCCCAGAACCAGTCGGGGACCTCGCCCGTTTCCATGGCGGCTCCGGTGTGGACGGCTTCGGTCGGTGATCCGGTGCTCAGACCGGGAGGATCCGGGCGATGAACTCGCCCAGTCGGCGGGCGTTGCGGCAGCAGTGCATCTCGACCACCCGGGCGTAGGCCGGGGCGGCCGAGTCGCCGGTGCCCCAGAGGCCGGGCTGTTCCGGGTTGAGCCAGTACACCCGGCGCGCGCGGGCGGCGATGCGGTGGAGGGCGGGCAGGCCGGGATCCCGGTGGTTGTTGCGGGCGTCGCCGAGGATCAGCACGCTGGTCCGCGGGCCCACGGCGTCCAGATGACGGTCGGCGAACCCGCCGAGTGCCGAGCCGTAGTCGCTGTTGCCGTGGTGGCCCGTCACCCCGGCCTCGGTGAGGATCCGGCGGGCCAGGCCGGCCGGGTCGCTCCCGCCGCGGGTGAGCAGGTCGGTCACCTCGGCGGTGCGGTTGACGAAGGCGAACACCCGGATCCGGCTGAACTGGTCGCGCATCGCCTGGACCAGCAGCAGGGTGAAGTCGGAGAAGCCCGCCACCGAGCCGGACACGTCGCAGAGCAGGACCAGCTCCGGCCGGGCCGGGCGGCGCAGCCGGTGGGCCGGGCGCAGCGGGACGCCGCCGGTGGACAGCGAGCGGCGCAGGGTGCGGCGCAGGTCGATGTGCCCGCGCGCCGCCCGGCGTCGGCGGGCGGCCAGCCGGGTGGCCAGCTTCCGGGCCAAGGGGTGGACGGTGCGCCGGAGTTCGGCGAGCTGGTCGCGGCCGGCCGCGAGGAAGTCGATCCGGTCGACGCTGGGCGCGACAGCCCGTTCGGCGACGTGCTCGGTGCCGCGCAGTTCGGCCGCCCGCCGGCGGGCCTCGGTGGCGACCATGGCGCGGAATCCCTGGATGCGGCGGCGGATCTCGTCGGGAAGGAGCTGGTCGGCCAGGTCGGGGCCGGGCCCGCCCCGGCCGTCGGTGCCCGCGCGCAGCACCGCCAGCACCCGGGCCAGCAGGGTCTCCGGGGCGAGTCGGCCGAGGGTCTGGTAGGCCGACCAGCCGTCGCCGCCGGGCCGGCCGGAGCCGCCGGCGGTGCCGTACCGGCCGAACGCGGCCACCGCCTCGCCCGCGAGCCGGGCCTGGGCCGCCCGGTCGTCGGCGGCGAGCGCGGCCGCGAGCCGCGCCCGGAGGTCCTCGCGCAGCGCGGCCGGATCCGGTGCGGTGGGATCCGGTGCGGTCGGGTCGAGCACGGCCGGGTCGAGCGTCGCCGGGTCCGGCTCCACCGGGCCCGCGGCCCGGCGCACGGCCTCCGGATCGCCGATGCCGAGCGGGAAGAACAGGTCGAACGCGGCGTCGAAGACCCCGCGCTGCCCTTCGGAGCGCAGCAGGGCGGCGGCGAGCCCGGCTCTGACCTGCGCGCGGTCGGCGAGGCCGAGCACCTCCAGGACGGCCGCGGCGTCGACCGTCTCGGCGGGGCCGATCCGCAGGCCGTGGGTGCGCAGGGCGCGCACGAAGCCGGTCAGCCGGGCGGCGAGGTCGGCGGGCGGGCCGCCGGTGTCCGTCGCGGTGCCGCCACCGGGCCGGGCCGGGACGGTCATGCGAGGGTGAGCTTCTGTGCGGCCTTCAGCACGTCGTCCTGGTGCTTGAGGACCACCCCGAGGGTGGCGCGCACGACCGGCTCGTCGAGGGTGTCGGCGCCGAGGGCGAGCAGGGTGCGGGCCCAGTCGACGGTCTCGGCCACCGAGGGGGCCTTGCGCAGCTCCATCGCCCGCAGCGCGCCGACCACCCGGATCAGCGAATCGGCCAGCGCCTCGTCCAGGCCGGGGACCCGCAGCCGGACGATCCGGCGCTCCAACTCGGCCTCCGGGTAACCGAGGTGGAGGAAGAGGCAGCGACGGCGCAGCGCCTCGGAGAGCTCCCGGGTGGCATTGGAGGTGAGCAGGACGAACGGGCGGCGGCTCGCCGTGATGGTGCCCAACTCGGGCACGGTGACCTGGAAGTCGCTGAGCACTTCGAGCAGCAGCGCCTCGACCTCGACGTCGGCCTTGTCCATCTCGTCGATCAGCAGCACGGTCGGCTCGTCGCCCCGGATGGCGGTCAGCAGCGGCCTGGTGAGCAGGAACTCCTCGCCGAAGACGTCGGTGCGGGCCCGGTCCCAGCCCTCGTCGCGCCCGGCCGTGATCCGCAGCAGCTGCTTGGCGTGGTTCCACTCGTAGAGGGCGCGGGCCTCGTCGATGCCCTCGTAGCACTGGAGCCGGACCAGCCGGGCCCGGCCGATCGCGGCGACGGCCTTGGCCAGTTCGGTCTTGCCGACGCCGGCCGGCCCCTCGACGAGCAGCGGCTTCCCGAGCCGGTCGGCGAGGAAGACGGCGGTGGCCACCTCGGTGGAGGCGAGGTAGCCGGCCTCGGCCAGCCGGGCGGCCGTGTCGGCCACCGACTCGAAGAACTGCGTGCCCTCGCCGACCATGCGTGCCCCACATCCCCGTCGTCCGGTGCCTGTGGGCAGCACCCTACCCGTGGGTCACTTCGCTGTCCCGGCGGAAGCCCGGTCGGCGCCCGAGGGCCGCCGACCGGGCGGGTCACCGGCGCCGCGGGGGCGTCAGTTGACGTAGACGACCGGGTTGCCGGCCACCGAGACGTCCCGGACCGGGCCGTAGGTGGCGGAGAAGTAGCCGACCGGGAAGCAGGTGCTCGGGCCGGAGGACTTCGGCAGGGCCTGGGCGGTGAAGCCGATGGTCTGGCCGGTGTTGTTGGTGGTGCCCGCGAGGCCGCCGGGGGAGCGGTAGACGCAGGTGATGGTGCCGAGGATGGTCTTCAGCACCACCGTGGTCTGCACCGGGCCGGCCGTGCCCGGGTCGAGCGAGACCGGGAAGCCCGCGGCGTCGCTCACCGAGTTGACGTAGGCGAGGTTGTTGACGGTGATGCTCTGCACGCCGGTCACGCCGATCACGTTCGCGGTGCAGGAGCCGAAGGTCTGGGTGTTGAGCGACTCCGTGGCGGTCCCGGGCGCGGCCGGGTTGGTGATGACGGTCGCGGAGAACGCGGAGGTGGCGCACTTGATGCCGGTCGTTCCGGTGGCGCTGGAGTAGAAGTTGGCGGTGGTGCCGCTCACCAGGTCGGCCGCGAGCACGTCGCCGACCGAGACGTTGGGGCCGCCGAGCGTGCCGGGCGCGGTGTGGGTGAGGACGGCGACGGTGCCCGCGGCCGGGGCGGTGGCGCCGGCGGCCTGGGCGGGGGCGACGGTGCCGGCGGCCAGCGTCGCGGCGGCGGCGAGGGCCGCGGTTCCGAGGGTACGGCGGATGCGCATGAGGGTGTGCCTCTCCGGGCGATTCGGGTGGGGGAGCCCCGTGCGGCCGGGTGCGGGGGTGCGCGCGGCGGCGTCGGCCGCGGGGTGGCCGCGAACGGGGGTGGTGCGGGGTGGGGCGCCGCGGACGGCGACTCGGCGGGCCCGGCGCCACGGGCCCGCCCGTACGGGCGGCGGTACCGGCGGCACGACGCTGTGCGGCGGGTACGGCGCGGCCCGGACCGACCGCTCACGGCCACACGGGGCCGGCCGCGGTCGAGTACGGCTGAGTACGGCGGGGTGGAACGGTGGTGGAGCGGAGGTGGGGCGCGAGGGTGCGTGCGGTGCGGGGTGCACGTCGGCGGCTGCCACCGCCGGGCATGCGTTCGCCATACTGAGCAGTCGGAACGCGTGCGGGCTTCCGGCGGCGTCCGCCGCGGATTGGAAACCCGCCAGTGTTGTAAACCGGACGTCGCGTCAATGTCAAGAGGATGCACAGGAGTTGGCGATGAGACCGGAAACCCGCCGAAACGCCGAGACCGCCCTGCTGCCCGGTGCGCGCACCGGGCGCGACCCCGCCCGCTCGATCAAGCGCGGCCCGAGCCGGCTGCCGCCGGGAGTGGTCGCCGCCACCCAGCGCGAGCGCCTGCTCGACGGGCTGGTGCTCACCGTGGCGCAGCACGGCTACCAGCGCGCCACGGTCAGCGACATCTGCCGCGCCGCCGGGGTGACCAGGCCGGTGTTCTACGAGCTGTTCACCGGCAAGGAGGACGCCTTCCTGGCTGCCCACCGCTACGGCACCGGTGTGGTCGTCCGGCGGATGGCGGCGGCGTTCGCGGCGGCGCCGGACTGGTGCGCCGGGATCCGCGAGTCGCTGCGGGCGATGCTCGGACTGCTGGCCGGGGTGCCGGCCTTCGCGACCATGGCGGTGATCGAGCTGGACGCGGTCGGCCCGGCCGGGCGCCGCGAGCGCGACCACCTCCTCACCCGGTTCCGGGCGTTCTTCGCCGAGGTTCCCGAACTCCCGGCCGGGGTGACGGCGGAGGCGATGGTGGACGCGGTGGTCGGCGGCGTCTACTGCACCCTGCAGCGCTGCATCGGAGCCGACCGCACCGCCGAACTCCCGGACCTCCTCCCCACCTTGAGCCTCTTCTGCCTGGCTCCCTTCCTCGGCCCGGCCGAGGCGGCCCGACGCCTGGACCTGGACCCGCTGCCGTAGGGAGGTCCGGTGGCCGGTCCGGCGGCCGGACCGCCGCGCCGACCGCCGGCCGGGAGAAGCGGACGATGATCCTTCGTGCACCCGTATTGACCCGCTCAATACCGGGCAGTAGCTTCCTGGTTACCCACTGCGGCCCGACCGGCCCGCCCCGCTGCCGAGGGGCGGTCCCTCCCGGCCGTGCCGCAGAACGCTGTCCGCGCCAGGACAACGTGCCAGTGACTGCCCGTCCCCATCACCTGAGGGAGCACACATGGCCACGTCCGAGGACGCCGCCCACACCGCCGAGAGCACCGCCGGTCCCGAGACGCCCGCCCAGCAGAAGGGCCGGGTCCGGTTGAAGCGCACCGCGCTGATGGCCGTACCCGCCGTCGTCGCGGGCGCGGTGCTGATGACGCTGACCGCGCAGGGCGTGCTCGCGGCCCAGTTCTCGATCTCCGGCATGCCGTTCACCGTCACCGCCGAGAGCCTGGACGGCGTCGGGTTCGAGCAGTTCGGCAGCCTGGACCACATGATCGAGGACAGCCCCAACGCCGGGGACACCGGCGGGCAGGTGCTGGTCGCGGTCTCCGCGATCAAGGAGGCCTCGCTCACCAAGCTCTGCCAGAGCGTCGAGCTCGGCGGCATCAACCTGCTGATCAAGGCCGGTGACGCCGGGACACCGGTGACCGCCACCAACCTCACCACCGACTCCGACGTGCTCACCGGCGACGCCGAGTTCACGAACATCGAGATCGGCGGCGACGCGAGCACCTACACCAAGGCCGGCGTCAAGGGCCTGCCCGGTGTCTTCGGGCAGCAGGCCGACACCGTCAAGATCCGCAACCTGCGGCAGCACAACTACGCCAGCACCGCCGCCGCCTTCAAACTGCCCAACCTGCACCTGAGCTTCAGCTCCGAGGGCTGCTGACGGTGGCCGGCGACGACCCGACGCCGGGGCCCGCACCCGACGCCGCGGCGGAGCCCGCGCCCGGACCGGGGACCCCGGCCGCAGCGGAGCCCGCGGCCACGGTGGCGGAGCCCGCGACCCGGACCCGCCCGTCCTGGCGCGGCTGGCGGGGCCGGCGGCCGTTCTGGGGCGGCGTCCTGGTCCTGTTCGGCGGCCTGGAGATCCTCTTCACCCTGCGCGCCCCGCTGCCCGTCGTCCTGCACATCGGGCTCCAGGGGCTGTCCGGCTACCTGGTCCCGGTCGTGATGGTGGTCTGCGGCCTGCTGGTCCTGTTCAACCCGGCCCAGCGCCTGTTCTACTCGATCGTCGCCGTGCTGGCGTCGCTGGCCAGTTGGCTCACCTCCAACCTGGGCGGCTTCCTGATCGGCATGCTGTTCGGCCTGGTCGGCAGCTGCCTCACCTTCGGCTGGTTGCCCGACCAGCCCCCGCGCCGCCGCCTGCTGCGCCGGGGCCAGGGCCGCCGGAAGGCCGCCGGCACGGCCGGAGTCTGAGGCGGTCGCGGCCGGCGCCCGACGCAGACCCCGCGTCCGGCGCGGCCGTGACCGGCCTGCCGACCGGTCCGCCGCTCGGTCCGGTGCCCGGCCCGTCCGCGGCCCCGGCAACGGCCCCGGCGGCAGACCCGGGACCGGCGCCCCGCCTCCGGCGACGGGAGAGCACCGGGGGCGGGGCGTCGAAGGCGTGCGGCCCGGGGCGTGCGGCCCGGCGGTGGCGGTCCGTCAGATCGTCGCCGTGTCGATGACGAACCGGTAGCGCACGTCGCTCCGCAGGACGCGCCCGTACGCCTCGTTGATCTGGTCGGCCCGGATCAGCTCGATCTCCGCGCCGATCCCGTGCTCGGCGCAGAAGTCCAGCATCTCCTGGGTCTCCGGCAGGCCGCCGATCATCGAGCCGGCGATCGACCGGCGCCCGGTGAGCAGCGCGTGCGCGCCGACCCCGACCGGCTTCTCCGGCGCGCCGAGCTGGACCAGCGTGCCGTCGGTCCGCAGCAGCCCCAGGTAGGCGCTCAGGTCCAGGTCGGCCGAGACCGTGTTGAGGACGAGGTCGAAGCGGCCCGCCAGTTCCGTGAAGGTCGCCGGGTCCGAGGTGGCCCGGTAGTCGTGGGCGCCGAGCCGGAGCCCGTCCTCGCGCTTGCGCAGCGACTGGCTGAGCACGGTGACCTCGGCCCCCTTGGCCCGGGCGATCTTCACCCCGAGGTGGCCCAGCCCGCCGAGGCCGACCACCGCGACCTTCCGGCCAGGCCCGGCGCCCCAGTGGTTGAGCGGGGAGTACAGCGTGATGCCCGCGCAGAGCAGCGGCGCGGCGACGTCCAGCGCCAGGGCGTCGGGGATGCGCAGGGCGTACCGCTCGTCGACCACCAGCTGCCTGGCGTACCCGCCGTAGGTCGGCGCGCCGTCCCGCCCGCGGGCGTTGTAGGTGAGGACGGAGCCGCCCTCGCCCGTGCAGTACTGCTGCAGCCCGGCGCGGCAGTTGTCGCACTCCCGACAGGAGTCGACGAAGCAGCCGACGCCGACCCGGTCGCCGACCGACCAGCGGGAGACCCCGTCGCCGACCGCCGCGACCACCCCGGCGATCTCGTGGCCCGGGACCATCGGGAAGATGCCCGGGCCCCAGTCCTCGTCGACCTGGTGGATGTCCGAGTGGCAGATGCCCGCGAAGCGGATGTCGATGAGGATGTCGTGGGCGCCGAGCGCCCGGCGCGGCACGGTGCTCCGCTCCAGCGGCGCCTTGGGGGCCGGGGCGGCGTAGACCGCGATCCGACCGGCCCCGGTCCCGGGCGCGCCGTCCGGAAGCGGGGCGGCGGCGGTGCTCGTCGCGCTCGTCGCGTTCGTTGCGCTCGTCGTGACCGTCGTGTTCGTCATGCCTCAAGGTTCCGCGTGCCGCGCGGAGCCGGCCAGACCCGTGGCCGTCGTACGTTCCCCGGTCCTACCACCGGCAGTATCACCCTGCCCGCCCCCGGGTCCCCGGGCACGGGCCCATACTGAAGGCATGGACCAGCGCACCGAGCTCAGCGACTTCCTGCGGTCCCGCCGGGCCCGGCTGCGGCCCTCGGACGTCGGGCTGCCGGACTACGGGGGCCGGCGGCGCGTCCCCGGGCTGCGCCGCGAGGAGCTGGCCCAGCTGGCCGGTGTGAGCACGGCGTACTACGTGCGACTGGAGCAGGGACACGGCGAGAACGTCTCGGCGGCAGTCCTGGACGCGATCGCCCGCGCCCTGCGCCTGGACCCCGCCGAGCACGACCACCTGCGCCGGATCGCCAAGCCGGCCCGCCGCGGCCCGGGCCGGGCCCGCGCGGCGCGTGCGCAGCGGGTGCGCCCCGAACTCCAGCAGCTGCTGGACGCGATGGAGGGCATCCCGGCGTACGTCCTGGGGCGGCGGCTCGACGTGATCGCCTGGAACCGCCTCGGCAACGCCCTGATCGGCGATGTCGCCGCGCTGCCGCCGGAGCAGCGGAACCTGGCCTGGCAGGTCTTCCTCGACGGATCCGCCCGCGAGCTCTACCTCGACTGGGAGGGCAAGGCGACCGACCTGGTGGGGATGCTCCGGGTCGAGGCCGGCCGCGACCCGGACGATCCCCGGCTCGCCTCGCTGATCGGCGAGCTGTGCGTCAAGAGCGAGGACTTCCGGCGGCTGTGGGCCGCGCACGACATCCGGGACAAGGGCCACGGGGTCAAGGAGCTGCACCACCCGGTGGTCGGTCCGCTGACCCTGCGCTACGAGACGTTCCGCCCGGCCGGCGACGCGGACCAGGTGCTGGTCGCCTACCACGCCGATCCGGGTTCCCCCTCGGCCGAGTCGCTGCGCCTGCTGGCCAGCTGGACGGCGGCCGAGCCGGCGGCGGCACCGGAGACCCCGCCGGCCCGGACCCCGGATCCGGCGGCCGCGACGGAGCCCGGACCCGGTTCGTCGACAGGCCGGTAGTCCTCTTCCCGGCGCACGACCCGGTCCGGTGGTCCCGGTGCACCAGGGACCACCGGCCCTGTCCGGACCCCCGCGCAGGGCCGTTTACTGGGCCTGGCCCCGAGGGGGCCGCCCCCTGCCCGAAACCGGGCGGGGAGCCGTCCGGACGGTGAACAGCCGTGGTCGGGACGGTGTCTGACAGGTGGTTAGGCTGCGGTTCATGGACATGGACACCACCAGCGGCACCACCGAGTACGACCGGTTGATCGCGCGCCACCACGCGATGCGCCTGCGCCGGCAGATCCTGGCGCCGGCGCCGTCCTTCGCCGCAGCGCCCGCCGGCCCGGGCGGCGCGCCCGGCGGCCCCCGTGCCGACGCCCGCCCCGCGGCCGGCGGGTACGGCGGCCACGAGGCGTACGGCGCGCACGAGGCCTACCACCGCGACCACGACGGCGCGGCCGACCAGCGGCTGATCCTCGGCGGCCTCGGCCTGGTCACCCCGTTCGCGGACCTCATCGACCACCTCTACACGTTCATGTTCCGCCGCCGCCCCTTCCTGCGCGGGCTGTTCCCGGAGTCCATGGAGTTCCAGCAGGTCCACCTGGAGCGGATGTTCGAGTACCTGATCGAGCACCTGCACCAGCCGGACCGGATCTCCGCCACGCTCGCCCAGCTCGGCCGCGACCACCGCAAGCTGGGCGTCCGCCCGGTCCACTACGAGGCCTTCGAGGAGGCGCTCTGCGAGGCGATCCGGCTCCGGTCGGGCGCGCACTGGACCCCCGAACTGGAGGCGGCCTGGGTGCGGATGCTGCGCTTCGCCGTCCGGTCGATGGTGGCGGGCGCGGAGTCGGCGCTCACCGAACCCCCGTACTGGCACGCCACGGTCGTCGGCCACGAGCGCCGCCGGGCCGACCTCGCCGTGGTCCGGGTGCGCACCGGCGAGCCGTACCCGTACCGGGCCGGGCAGTACGGGACCGTCGAGCACCCGCTGCTGCCGCACACCTGGCGGCAGTACTCGATGGGCTGCGCGCCGCGCTCCGACAACGAGCTGGAGTTCCACGTCCGCCGCACCGGGCCGGGCGGGGTGAGCGAGGCGCTGGTCGAGCACACCGCCGTCGGGGACCGGCTGCGGCTCGGCCCGCCGCGCGGCACGCTGATGCCGGAGGACGACACCCGGGACCTCCTGCTGGTGGCCGGAGGAACCGGGCTCGCCCCGATGAAGGCGATCGTCGAGGAGCTGGTGGAGCACCGTCCGCGCGGGCGCCGGGTCCACCTGTTCGTCGGGGCGCGGGCCCGGGCCGACCTCTACGACTGGCCGGCCCTCGCCGAACTCGGCGGCCGCAAGCCATGGTTGGAGCTGATCCCGGTCGCGGACGACGCCGCCGAAGGCCCCGCGGGCCCGGGCGGCCGGCTGGCCGAGGCGGTCAGCCGGGCCGGCGACTGGTCCCGGCACCTGGCCTGCGTCAGCGGCCCGGCGGGCCTGGTCGACGAGGTCCGCACCCGGCTGGTCGCCTCCGGGCTGCCGGCCACCCGGATCCACCACGACCCGGTGCTCGGCCGCCTCTGAGGCCGGGCCGGGCCGAACCGGATTCAGCCCGACGGGCCCGACCCGACCCCGGCCCGGCTCCGCCCTAGCGGAAGCAGTAGGAGTCCGAGGAGGCGTCCCCGCCGGCCAGGTGCGTCTGGTGCACCCGCAGCCCCTGGAACTCCTCGCCGTGCGGGAAGAACCGCGGATCCACGGTGAGGCCGCCCCGCTCCGGGTCGGCGTCCAGCTTGACGATCCACGGCTCGATGCCGTCCGGGTAGAACTGGTCGTCCCACGCTCCGTACAGCGAGTTGGTGAGGTAGAGCCGCCGCCCGTCCCGGCTGATCTCGACCATCTGCGGCGCACCGCTCAGCGGGCGGTCCGGCTCGGCCGGGTGGGGCGTACGGGCCGTCACCCCGCCGAGCCGCACGGAGGCGGTGAGGCGGGGGTGGAACGGGTCCGCGACGTCGTACTGCAACAGCTCGCCGGTGCCCCAGGCGGAGACGTACAGCCAGCGGTCGTCGACCGACAGGTTGATGTCGGTGACCAGCGGCGGCACGGCGCCGAACGGCTGGAGGGCCGGCGGAAGGTCCTCCGCCTTGGCCGGCTCGGCGGGGATCTCGATCACCTTGCGCGCCGTGAACGCCTCGCCGTCCCGGTACCAGAGCCAGACCGAGGCCGAGAGGTCCTCGACGTTGGTGACCACCCCGACGAACCCCCACTCGGCCTGCGGGTCGTGGGCCGGGCGCAGCTCCAGCACCATCTGGTACTGGTCGCCGAGGTCGATCCGCTGCAGGTGCCGCCCCGAGTCCAGTTCCCAGAAGTGCAGGGCGTGCCCGTACTTGCGGCCGAGCAGCAGCTCCGGCACCACGCCGTCCTCGACCATCCAGGGCGTGCCCCACTCGCTGGTGACACCCACGTTGGTGCCCAGGTGCCACCACACGTCGTAGGAGAAGTTCTGCGGGCCGCGCTCGGTCTCCCAGGGGCGCAGCACGTCGAAGGTGGTGTGGTCGAGCAGGGCCACCCCGCCGGGGCCGTCGCCGCCGGCCGCCGCGCCCAGGCAGGACAGGAAGACGCCGTCGGGCCCGCAGTGCAGGGTGTGCGGGCGCGAGTACCCGGCTCTCGCCGCCAGCTCCTCCGCCGCCACCGTCTTCACCAGTCTCGGGCGGACCGGGTCCGGCCGGGTGTCCAGCACGTGCAGCTGCGAGGAGCGCAGGCCCGGCAGCAGCAGGTAGCGCCGCTCGGCGCCGTGGTGGCCGGCGTGCGCGAGGGCGCTGGAGCAGGCGTTCCAGCCGAAGTGGTGCAGCTCGTCGCCCACCCCGGGCATGTCGGTGAGGTTGAGCACGCGCCCGTAGCTCGCCGACTCCGGGTCGGTGTCGACGGTGATCAGCGCGTCCGGCCGCCGCGCCGACCGGTCGAAGCCCGCGACGTAGGCGAGCTTCTCCGGCGGAGCGGCGATCGCCTCGGCGGGCGTGCGGTACAGGGAGGGATCGCTGTGGCCGGAGTGCCGGTCGTCGTGCGGGCCGTGTGCATGCGGCATGCTGGCTCCTCAACTCGCCTGTTCGGCAAGGGAAGTGGCAGGGGCCCGGGTAGCCTTCCACAGACTCGCGGGCGCACAGCAGGCGCACGGGGAGCGGGGCGGGGGCCGGGGGCGGCGCGCCCCGGCCCCCGGGGGAGCGCGGACAGCTGCGTGTACGGACCGGTGCGCGGCCCGATCCAGGATTCAGCGCACGGCGAGCGGGAAGTACGCGCCGAGCCAGCGGTCGAGTTCGGCGAAGACCTGGGTGCGGGCGGTCTCGCCGGACAGCACCAGGTCGTGCATGCCGCCCTTGATCCGGACGATCGTCACATGGCGCCCCAGGCGGGGGCCGGCGGCCGCGATGTCGTCGGCGCGCAGGACCGCGTCCGCGTGGTGCAGCGCGGCGTGCCAGCGGGTGGTGGAGATGGAGGCCGTGGAGGCCATCAGCAGCACCGGCGCGTCGATCCCGAGGCCGCGCCGCAGCTCCCGGTGGCCGCGCTGGACGGCCGCGAGCCAGCCGGCGAACAGCGGCACGCCCTCGGCCGGCTTGAGTGTGAGGTCGAAGTCCCACTCGCCGCGGAAGTCGCGGTGCAGGCTGTGCACGTAGTGCGGGTTGAGGGCGGAGGGCAGCACCCGGGTGGGCGCGAGGCGGCCGATCGCGTCCAGCGCCGGGGCGCCGAGGGTGCGGACGGCGGGCGCGGCCGGCATCGAGAGGAACGGGCTGTTGAGGAACAGGCCGTCGACCAGTCCGCGCCCGGCGCGCCGCCCGGCCCACAGGGCGGCGATCAGCCCGCCGGTGGAGTGGCCGTTGACCAGCAGGTGGGCGTGGCCGTCCTCCCGCCGGATGATCCGCACCGCCTCGTCCAGCTCCTCGTCGTACGCCGCGAGGTCGCGCACGAAGTTCGGCGAGTGGTGCGGGCGCAGCGAGCGGCCGTACTTGCGCAGGTCGAGCGCGTAGAAGGAGAACCCGGCGGCGACGTAGTGGTCGGCGAGGTGGGTCTGGAACCAGTAGTCGTTGTAGCCGTGGATGTACAGGACGGCCCGCTCCGAGCCGGGGACCAGCCGGCGGACCAGGGTCGCCGAGACCTCGCCCTCCTCGTCCGGCCGCAGCGGCAGCTCGGCCGCCTCGTAGGGGGCACCGAGGATGTCTTCGCGGAACTCCATGGCCACGGGCACCCACTCTCTGCTCGGAAGGTCCAAATCTCGGGAGCCCTGACGATACCGGCCGGTAGCCTCGGGCGTGACGGCGACTCGGGGCGGGCGCCTATGCTGCGGGCATGCCCGAGATGCCCGACCCGCCCGCCTCGTCCAGCGCACCCGCCCCGCCGCCGGAGCCGCCCGCCGCACCGGGACCCCCGGCCGGGGACCCGGTGCCGGTGGCGCGGCGCACCGACCTCGGGCAGGCGAAGCTGCTCCCCGACGTCGACCAGGACGGCGGCTGGCTGCTGACCCTCGACGACACCCCGCAGTCCTACGTCGACCTCGGCGACCCGACCCACCTGGAGTTCGAGTACACCCGCCGGCTCGGCCACCTCGTCGACGCGCTCGCCGAGCCCGGCCGCCCGCTGGACGCCCTCCACCTGGGCGGCGGCGCGCTGACCCTGCCCCGCTACCTGGCCGCCACCCGCCCCGGCTCGCGCCAGCGGGTGGTGGAGGTGGACGGACCGCTGCTCGCCCTGGTCGAGCAGCACCTCCCGTGGCGCGGGCCCGGCGCCGACATCACCGCCGAGGTCGGGGACGCCCGGGCCGCCCTCGCGGCGACCGCGCAGGCCGCGCCCGGCTCGCTGGACCTGATCGTCGCCGACGTCTTCCACGGCTCGCGCACCCCCGGGCACCTCACCTCGGTGGAGTTCCTGCGGCTGGCGGCGGCCGCGCTGCGCCCCGGCGGCTGCTACGCGGCGAACCTCGCCGACGGCCCGCCGCTCGCCTTCGCCCGCGCCCAGGCGGCGACGCTGCGCGCCGTCTTCCCGCAGGCCTGCCTGATCGCCGAGCCGTCGGTGCTGCGCGGGCGGCGCTACGGCAACGTGCTGCTGGTCGGCTCGGCCGGGCCGCTGCCGGTGGCGGACCTCGCCCGCCGGCTGGCCGGGGACGTCTTCCCGGCCCGGCTCACCGAGGGCACGGACCTCGCCGCCCTGACCGCCCGCACGGCGCCGGTCACCGACGCCACCGCCACCGACTCCCCGCCGCCCCCGGAGGGCGCGTTCAGCGTCGGCTGAGCGGTCGGCGCGCCGACACCGCGCGCACCGTCGTCCGCGCGCTCCCCGGTGTCAGAATCGGCGGGTCCGCGCGGGCACGCCCGCCACGTCCGAGGAAGCGAGCGAGAGATGAGCAGCGTGGAGCGGCCGGAGCTGGCGGCGGTGCCCGAGACGGCGCTGTGGACGCTCTGGCACCGGGCCGTGGAGGCCCGTCGGCCGGACACCGTGCTGCACGACCCGAAGGCCCTGGACCTGGTCGAGCGGATCGACTTCCCCTTCGCGGAGCGGTTCGGCGGCAACCCCCTGGTCTCCCAGCTCCAGGGCCTGCGGGCGCGCTGCTTCGACCGCGAGGTGGCCGACTTCCTCGCCCGCCACCCGCGCGGGACGGTCGTCGGCCTCGGCGAGGGCCTGGAGACCCAGGCCTGGCGGATCGACAACGGCCGCGCCCGCTGGCTCGCCGTCGACCTGCCCGAGACCGCCGCGCTGCGCGAGCGCCTGCTGCCGCCCGACGAGCGGCACCGCATCCTGCCCGTCTCGGCCACCGACCCGGCCTGGATGGACGCGGTCGACCCGGCGGCCGCGGCCCAGGGCGTGCTGATCAGCGCCCAGGGCCTGCTGATGTACCTGCGCCCGGCCGAGGTTCGGGCGCTGCTCGCGGCCTGCGCCGAGCGGTTCCCCGGGGCGTCGTTCGTGTGCGACACGGTTCCGCGCTGGTTCAGCGCCCGGGCGGTGCGCGGCCGGCTGCGCGACCGCCACTACCAGGCGCCGCCGATGCCCTTCGGGATGGACGCGGACGAGCGGGCCAAGCTGGCCACCGCCCACCCGGGGGTCGTCGACGTGCGCGAGGTCTACCCCGAGGGCGGGCGGGGGATCGTCCGCGCCCTGCTGCCGGCCGCGGCCCGGGTCAAGGGCCGCCCGTCGGTGATCGCGCTGCGCTTCGCGGAGCGCGCGCACGCCGGGCCGGTGTAGCCGGGAACGACCCCGGCCCCGGAGATGCCGACGCCCCGGAGTCGGGGACTCCGGGGGCGTCGGGTTTCGCCGGGGCGTGCGGCGGCTCAGCGCTTGCGCCAGAGCACCCACTTCTTCGCGGGGTCCGTCCGCTCGACGTACCACTCGGCCGGGTGGCCCTGCCAGTAGTCCTCCGGCCGGCCCTCGGCGGGCACCGGGGTGACCAGCGCCGTCGCCTCCGCGGGGAGGGGCTGCCAGCGCGGGTCGCGGTACCAGACCCGGCCCAGGTAGACCTGGAACGCCTGGGTGCTGCGGAACGGCCAGTCGACGTCCCAGGTGAACACCACGCTGTCGTGCGGCTTCAGCCCGGCGGCACGGGTGAAGCCGCTCGCCGTCGACACCCGCTGCTTGTGGTGCGGCTGGGTGACCTGGTCGGTGATCGTGGCGGTGGCGAACGCGGCGAACGCGATGAGGGCCGCGCCGGTCGCCCAGAGCACCCGCCGGCCGCCGGCGATCAGCATCAGCACCACGGCGGTCAGCAGGATCAGCGCGGCCGCGGTCGTCCGGCCCATGGCGAGCCGGTTCCACTCGCTGGCCAGGAACGAGATGTCCGGCATGCCCCAGATCACGAAGCGGTCGCTGTGCAGCTTGCCGCCCGCGGAGAGGATGACCGCCTCGGCGAGGACCACCGTCAGCACGGCCGCGGCCACCGCCACCTTGGCGAGGGCGCGCCGGCTGCACCGGTGGAGCACGGCGACGCCCGTCACGAAGGCCGCCGGCACGAGGTAGGAGGTGTACCGGGCGTAGACCCAGTCGTCGACGCGGCCGTCGTCGGGCAGCGCCGCGGCGGCGGCCAGGGCGGTGCCGACCAGCAGGGCCACCATCGTCCCGCCGACGATCCGGTCCGCGCGGGCGAACCGGCTCCGGAAGACGGCCACCACGCAGACGACGACGGCCAGGCCGCCGATGCCCCAGGTGGAGACGATGAAGGTCCAGATCTGCCCGACCGTCCTGGTCAGGGTCCGCTGGGCGGCCTCCGGATCGGTGAGGCCCCGCCACAGGTACCCGCCGGTGTCGCTGTTCTCGACGGTGAACTGCGCGTGCAGCCACGCCGCCAGCGCCTCCGCGCCGGCCACCGCCACGGCGAGCGCGCCCAGACCGGCCACGGTGCTGCGCCACGGGGCGAGCCGGAACACCAGGACCCCGAGGAACACGGCGGCGGTGAGGGCCACCACCACCCCGCCCCGGTCGTGGGTGGCCATCGCGTACCCGGCCAGGGCGCCCGCGCCGACGGCGTACCAGGCGCGGCGGCGCAGCGGGCCGTCGAGCAGCCAGCCGTGCAGACAGAGCAGCCAGGCCAGGATCAGCGCCGGCAGGAGCGCGTCCGTCATGGCGTGGTGGGCGTAGAAGACCACCGGCGGCAGCAGCGCGGTCGCCGCGCCGAACAGGTAGGCCAGCGGGCGGTCCAGCCCCAGGCGGCGCAGCGCGACGTAGGCGAGCGGCAGGACCAGCGCGCTGACCAGGGCGTTGATCCCCATGACCAGCTTGTAGGCGGTCGCCGGGTCGTTGGCGATCCACAGCGCGGGGGAGATCAGCAGGGCGTACCCGCCGGGGATGACCACGCCGACCGGCATCTCGGTGGACCCCCGGCCGGCCAGGACGCGCGCCAGGACCAGGTAGGACTCCTCGTCCGGGTGGACCGACGGGAACGTCAGGCCGCGGGCCAGCACGAGCCGGAAGAGCACCTCCGCGACGTATCCGGCCGCGAGGGCGGCCGGCCAGAACCACCGGCGCCCTCGGAGCTCCTCGAAGCGGCGGGCCGCCCGCTCGGTGCGCCCGGTCGCCGGGGCGGTGGCGGTGTCGCCGCCCCGCTCCTCCGGCTCGGCGGGCGCTGTCAACTGTTGCATCGGTCCTTCTTCCTCCCTGTGGGCCCGGTCCGCGCCCTGTTCCTCCGGCGCCGGGTGGCTGCCGGCACACCGGTCCGCGGCGCGGTCCGCGGCGGCCACCCTTGTATCACACGGCTGCATATGTCGTTGATCAGTTCATACGGCCGCCGGGGGCCGCACGGTTCGCGGGCGACCGGACGGGCGGCCCGCCGACGGCGGACCGAGGAGCGGTCCCCGGAACCGCGGGACGGCTCCGTACGTCGTAGCCAGGGGTGATCGGCCGGGGGGACGGGCCGCCCGGCACGTTAGGCTGCACCTTCGGGGAGCGGCCTGGTGCCGCCATTCGGACGACGCCGGGACGGCGTGCGGACCGCGGGAACCGGATCGGGTCCCGGCCTGGGCCGCGGCGGGTCCCGTTCTGCCACGGAGGTACTGGCCTTGCTGCACATCGACGCCTGGATCGAAGGCGTACCACCGGGCGCGGTGTACGCCCTGGTCGCACTGATCATCGGACTGGAGTCGCTGGGTATCCCGCTCCCCGGGGAGATCGCCCTGGTCTCCGCCGCCCTGCTGTCCGCCCGCGGTGTGGTCAGCCCGGTCTGGGTGGCGGTGTGCGCGATCCTCGGCGCGATCATCGGTGACTCGATCGGCTACTCGATCGGCCGCAGGGGCGGCAAGCCGCTCTTCGAGAAGCTCGGGCGGAGGTTCCCCAAGCACTTCGGCCCCGGGCACCTGGCCACCGCCGAGCGCTCCTTCCAGAAGTGGGGCATGTGGGCGGTCTTCTTCGGCCGCTTCATCGCCCTGCTGCGCATCTTCGCCGGGCCGCTCGCCGGCGCGCTGAAGATGCCGTACTGGAAGTTCCTGATCGCCAACGTCCTCGGCGGCATCGTCTGGGCCGGCGGCACCACCCTGCTGGTCTACCAGGTCGGCAAGGTCGCCGAGCAGTGGCTGTCGAAGTTCTCCTGGATCGGCCTGCTCGTCGCCGCGGCCGGCGGCGCCTTCTCGGCGTGGCTGATCAAGCGCCGGGCGGCGAAGGCGGCCGCGGCCCAGGAGGCCGAGGACGCGGCGGCGGCGCAGACCGGGGCGGCCGCCACCCCGACGATCACCGCGCCCGCCGCGGACTGACAGACCCGACCCGGTGCGAACCGGTCCGGCCCGGCCGGACCGCCCCGGGTCACCCCCGGACCCGGTCCACCCGGACCGTCACGCCCGCCGCTGCCCGGACGTCCCTCCGGCAGCGGCGTTCGCGTGAAACCGACACCCGAACACGACGGAGAAGTGGGAAACAGCATGCGGATCGGACTCCTGGGCACCGGCACCTGGGCGGAGCGGGTGCACGCGCCCGTCCTGGCGGAGCACCCCGGCGTCGAGTTCGCGGGCGTCTGGGGCCGCCGCCCCGAGGCGGCCGAGGCGCTCGGCGGGCGGTACGGCGTCCCCGGCCACACCGACCTGGACCGGCTGCTCGCCGAGGTCGACGCCGTCAGCATCGCGCTGCCCCCGACCGTGCAGGCCGACCTCGCCGTGCGCGCCGCCGAGGCCGGCTGCCACCTGCTGCTCGACAAGCCCGTGGCGTTCACCGTCCCCGACGCGCGCCGGGTGGTCGAGGCGGTCGAGGCGCACCGCGTCGCCTCGGTGGTCTTCTTCACCGTCCGCTTCGGCGGCGAGCAGCTGCCGTGGATCGAGGAGCAGGCGGCCGTCGGCGGCTGGTTCACCGGCCGCTCCGACTGGCTCGGCTCGGTGTTCGCCCCCGACTCCACCAGCCCGTACGCGGCCTCGCCGTGGCGCAAGGAGAAGGGCGCACTCTGGGACGTCGGCCCGCACGCGCTCTCGGTGCTGCTTCCGGTCCTCGGCGACGCCACCGCCGTCACCGCCGTGGCCGGCCCGCTGGACACCGTCCACCTCGTGCTGCGGCACGCCGGCGGCGCCTCCAGCACCCTCGCGCTGAGCCTGACCGCCCCGGTCGCCGGCGGCGGGACCGGCATGGAGCTGCGCGGCGAGTCCGGCACCGTCCAGCTCCCCGCGCGCGGGGAGGGCCCGGCCGCGGCCTTCCACCGGGCGCTGGACGCCCTGGCGGCCTCCGCGCGCACCGGTGAGCCGCACCCCTGCTCGGCCGCCTTCGGCCTGCGCACCGTCGAGATCCTGGCCGCCGCCGAGCGCTCGCTGGCCACCGGCGCCCTCGTCGAGGTCTGACGGCCGGGACCGCTGCGGTGCTCCGCGCCCTGCGCGACCGCCGCGCCCTCCGCGACCGGGTGCGCCGGTGCGCCGTCAGCCGCCGAGCAGCAGGTCGGCGAACTCCCGCACCCGGTCGGCGGTGATGCCCTCGCGCTGCTCGACGGCGAGCGGGTGGTCGGTGGGCTCCAGCTCGATCAGCGGGCGCACGCCGACCGCCCGGGTGCGGACGTGGGTCTTGAGCAGCGGCGTGGGATCCGGGTAGACCGGCAGGGCGGTCATCAGCCAGCCGAAGTACGGGGGCTCCTGCTCCCGCGCCGGGTCCTCCCACAGGTCGTGCATCCGGGCGAAGTTCGGCTCGCTCAGCGACACCCAGACGCCCCAGGAGAAGGGGTCGCCGCCGTCCAGTACCGGGATCTCGATCAGGCCGTGGACGTAGAACTCCCGGCCCTTGATCACGCACTGGTCGGCGGTCAGCTCACTGTCCCGGCGCCGGGCGTAGCGCGGCTTCCAGTTCACCGGGGCGGGCGCGCCGTAGGAGCGCGGCGGGCCGTCGTGCCGCCCGTCGCAGCAGGCGCAGTCGAAGGAGTGTTCGGTGGACATGGCGCCGAGCATAGGGGAGCCGGCGGGGACCGCCGTCACCCGCCCTGCGCAGGGCCGGAGGGGTGCGAGCGGAGAAGCGGGATCCCCCGCCCCGCCCGTAGCGTGAGTCCCATGGACATCAGGCTCTCGCAGTGCTTCATCGCCGTCGACGACCACGACGCGGCGCTCGCCTTCTACCGCGACGTCCTCGGTCTGGAGGTGCGCGACGACGTCGGCTTCGAGAACATGCGCTGGGTGACGGTCGGCGCCCCGGCGCAGCCCGACGTGGGCATCGTGCTGGAGCCGCCGCTGGCGGACCCGAACGCCTCGCCGGCCGACCGGCGGGCGATGGCGGAGCTGCTGGCGAAGGGCCTGCTGCGGGCGGTCGTCTTCGCCACCGAGGACTGCGACGCGACCTTCGAGCGGATCCGCGCCGCCGGCGGCGAGGTGCTCCAGGAGCCGATCGACCAGCCGTACGGCGTGCGCGACTGCGCCTTCCGGGACCCGGCCGGCAACATGCTGCGCTTCACCCAGCGCAAGGCCGGGTGACCTCCTCGCCCCGGCGCGCGGCCGCCGGTGACCGCCCCTGACCGCCCCCGATCTCCGGTGGCCGGGGTCGTGGGGTGGCCGCGCTCACGGCCCGTGCCCGGCCGCGGGCCGGCGGTCGGCCGGGCGGGCCGGGGGGATGGACGGGGCCCGGAAGTCCCGCGGGCCGGTCCACAGCGCGGGGACGGCGTCGCTGCGGCGGGCCAGCTCGTAGGCCAGCGACTCGTAGTTGACCCGCCAGCCGTGGAAGTGCGGCCAGGCCTCGGCGGCGGGCCGCTCGTGCGGGAATCCGGCGGCGGCGAGCATGGCCACGGCGGCGTCGAACTCGGTGTAGCCGAGCCGGATCGGCGCGTCCGGGGCCGGGTCGGGGTCGAAGTCGACCCGCAGCGAGCGGCCGATGTCGCGCATCGCGGTGAACCCGGCGCGCAGCACCAGCCGCGCCTCGGGCGGCGCGGTGCGCGGACAGACGGAGAGGTGGACGGCGGCGGCGTCCATCACGGCGATCAGCCCGACCACCCAGCTGCGGTTGGGCCGCGGGGAGCGGAAGGAGATCAGCACCGGGTAGTTGGAGTGGCTCTCGCCGATGTCGGCGGCGAGCCGCTCCCAGTCCCGGTAGAGCTGGGGAAGGGCGGTCTCGGTGTCCACCAGCGACTGCCGGGCGAGGAGTTCGGGGCCCCAGGCCGGCTCCCCGGCCCGGGACTGCAGCAGCGTCACCTCCAGTTCGCGCCGGTTGTAGGCGGCGTAGAGGGTCGGCAGGTAGGCGATCTGCAGCGCGATCACCAGGGGGCCGCTGGCGGCGGCGAGGAAGTCGATCAGCGAGAGGTGCAGCCGCTCGCCGCTGGCGAAGCCGAGGGTGAAGAGGCTGGAGCCCGCCTCGCGGATGGAGACCGCCCAGTCCAGCTGGGAGGTGCCGTGCAGTATCAGGGTGTAGGCGACGAGCATGCCGCCGAGCCAGACCGCCAGCATGCCGGTGAGCATCAGCGGGGCCAGCCAGGTCTGCGCCCGGTCCTGCGCGCGGTAGGTGCCGAACGGTGCGGCGGCGAGCCGCAGCGCCGTCCGCAGGAACCGCCACAGCCCGTGCACCAGGGAGGAGTACAGGCCGCGCGGGACGACGAGCGTGCGCAGGATGCTGGCGATGACGAGCAGCAGGAGCAGCACGCCGAGCACGGTGTGGATCAACCTCATGGCGCTCATTGTGGCGGTCCGCCGGGGACCGCCGGGACGGTCGGCCGGAATCGGCGGGAGGCGGAGCGTCGGCGGGGGTTCGCGGCGGTGGTCGACGGGCGGCGCGGCGGCCGGGAGCAGGTGCGGCTGCCGGTGCTCAAGACCGCCTGGCTGATGGACACCGTCGGCAACCGGGGCGCGCACACCGAGATCCAGGCCATCAGGATCGCCGCCCCGGGCGCCGTCGAGTGGATCCTGGACAAGGCCGTCCAGGCGCACGGCGCGGCCGGGGTCGGCCAGGACACCCCGCTCGCCGCGCTGTGGGCGTTCAGCCGGACGATCCGGCCGGCGGACGGGCCGGACGAGGTCCACAGGCGCTCGCTGGCCCGGCGGGAGCCGCGCCGCCACCGCTGAGCCGGGCCGCCTGGGCCAGGCCGGCCGCCTGGGCCAGGCCGTCCATCCGGGCCCGGCCGCCCACGTGGGCCCGGCCGCACCGCCAGGCCCGCCCGTCCGCCTGGGCCCCGTCCGCCTGGCACTCCGGTGCGACACCCCCGGCCAGGTCATACCCGGGTATCACCCGGCGGGTTGGCACCGCGGTATGACGCCCGCGCACCGGCCCGGCCCGTACCGTCGCCGTACGGGTCGGCCGCGACGGGCGGCGGGCCGCCGCACGGGAGACGGGGAGTTGGGGGCCATGCGCGAACGGGGCCTGGGACAGGACGCACGGAGCCCGCGGAGCCTGCGGGGACTGCGCAGGGGCGTCGCCGTCGCGCTGGCGGCCACCACCGTGCTGGGCGCGGCCGGGGCGGCGGCGCCCGCCTCCGCCGCCCCGGCCGTCACCGAGCGCCGGGCCACCGCCGCCCTGCCGCGGCCCACCGGCCCGTACCCGGTCGGCACCACCGCGCTGCGCCTCGTCGACCCCGGCCGCGAGGACCCCTGGACGCCGGGGCGGACCCGCGAACTGATGGTCAGCTTCTGGTACCCGGCCACCCGCCCGGCGCACGGCAGCGAGCGCGCGCCCTACATGGTGCCGAGCGCCGGCCGGCACTTCGGCGGTCCGGACGGCGCCGCCGTCTTCAACTACGGCGCGGCGCCGGACCGCACCGACTGGACCTGGGTGCGCACCCACGCCCGACCGGACGCCCCGCCGCTGCTCGGCGCGGGACCGCGCCCGGTGGTCCTCTGGTCGGCCGGGCTCGGCGACCCCCGCACCTGGGGGACCGGCCTGGTCGAGGACCTCGCCTCGCGCGGCTACGTCGTGGTCACCGTCGACCACCCCTACGAGGCCTCCGAGGTGGCCTTCCCGGACGGCCGGCTCGCCACCTCGGTGTTCCCCGCGCTGGCGGCCCGGCCCGGCCTGGACATCGGGGCGCTGCTGCGCAAGGCGCTGGCCGTCCGGGTCGCCGACACCCGCTTCGTCCTGGACGAGCTGACCGCGCTGCGCACCGACGGCCGGCTCCCGGCGGCCCTGACCGCCTCGCTGGACCTCGGCCGGATCGGCATGGTCGGCCAGTCCGCCGGCGGCTTCACCGCCGCCCAGGCGATGCACGACGACCCCCGGATCAAGGCCGGCGTCAATCTGGACGGCCAGCTGCACTTCCCGGGCCCGGACGGCACCGGGGCCTTCCTGAGCAGTGTCGCCGAGGACGGCCTGGACCGCCCGTTCCTGCTGATGGGCACCGAGAACCCGGACTCCGGTCCCTACGCCGACCAGCCCGGCTGGGCCGCCTTCTGGCGGCACACCCGCGGCTGGAAGGCGGACGTCACCCTGCTCCGCTCCCGGCACGGCTCCTACACCGACGCGCAGTCGCTGCTGCCCCAGCTCGCCCGCCAGGGCGCGGTGCCGGAGGAGGCCGTCCGCGGCGACCTCGGCGACGTCCGGCCGGCCCGGGCGGTGCTCGCCACCCGGGCCTACGTCGCCTCCTTCCTCGACCGCTGGCTGCGCGGCCACGACGACCACCTGCTGGACGGGCCCTCGCCGCGCTTCCCGGAGATCCGCTTCGAGAAGTGACGGGCCGTCGGAGAGCCGGTCCGGCGTCAGGGGCGGCCGCACTCCGCGCCCGGCCCCGGACGTCGTCGCGGCCGGTGGCGGTGCGGCCCGGTGAGCCGCCGCGGGCCCGACCGGCGGCGGGGTGCCCGGCTCCCGGACACCGGGCGGTCGCCGGTCACAGGCCGCCGCCGAGGGTCACGCCTCCGTCCAGCACCACGGTCTGGCCGGTGATCCAGCCGGCGTCGGGGGAGAGCAGGAAGGCGACGGCGCCCGCGACGTCCTCGGGCACGCCGAGCCGGCCCAGCGGGTACGCGGCGGCGACCTGTTCCTCGCGGCCCTCGTACAGGGCCTCGGCGAACTTCGTCTTCACCACGGCGGGGGCGACGGCGTTGACCCGGATGCCCTGGCCGCCCAGCTCGGCGGCGAGTTCGGCGGTCAGCCGGATCAGCGCGGCCTTGGAGACCCCGTACATGCCGATCCCGGGCGAGGCCCGGATCCCGGCCACCGAGGCGACGTTGACCACCGAGCCGCCGTGCTCGCCCATCCAGGCGGCGTGCGCACGGCGGGTCCAGGCCAGCGGGGCGAGCACGTTGACGGCGAGGATCTTGGCCGCGGCGGCCTCGTCGACGGTCAGCACCGGGCCGTACACCGGGTTGATGCCGGTGTTGTTGACCAGGTGGTCGAGCCGTCCGAAGGCCTCCAGGGTGCGGGTGACGGCCTCCTCCTGGTGGGCCGGGTCGTCGGAGCGCCCGGCGACGCCGATCGCGACCCCCGGGCCGCCGAGGTCGCGGACCGCCTCGGCGAGCGGCTCCGGGGTGCGGGCGGTCAGGCAGACCCTGGCCCCCCGGGCGACCAGCTCGCGTGCGATGCCGAGGCCGATGCCCCGGCTCGATCCGGTGACGACGGCCACCCGGCCCTTGAAGGAGTTCACCGCGGGGTCCTTTCGGCGTGGAGTGCGGCCGGTCGAGCCGCCGGCGGTGCCGCCGGCCGCGCCCTGACCAAGCGCTTGCTCAGCATGGTGGCGGTGCGGGACCCTGTCAACAGCCCGCGGCGGCCCCGCGGCCCGAACGCCCGTCCGGCCGCCCGGTCGGCCGATCTGCGAGGATGGCGCCATGACCAGCACGCCCATCGCCGACCTCTGGCCCGTCCTGTCCGGCGGCGCCGACGCCCGCCCGGAGGCGGCGTACCGGCTGCTCCAGGCCGCCGTGGAGTCCTTCGCCGAGCGCGGCTTCCACGCCACCACCACCCGCGACATCGCCACCGGCGCGGGGATGAGCCCGGCGGCGCTGTACATCCACTACCCGTCCAAGGCCGCCCTGCTCGCCGAGATCAGCCGGGCCGGGCACACCGCGACGCTCGAACTGGTCCGCGCGGCGACGGCCGGCGAGGGCGACCCGGTGGAGCGGATGCGGCGTCTGGTCGAGGAGTTCACCGCCTGGCAGGCCCGGGCGCGGACGGTCGGCCGGGTGGTCAACTACGAGCTGCACGCGCTCCCGCGGGACGCCTACGCGGTGGTCGCGGAGCTGCGGCTGGACATCGAGCGCGAGGTCACCGCGCTGATCGAGGCGGGCCGGGCGGCCGGGGCCTTCGAGGTCGCCGAGGTGCGCACGGCCGCCCGGGCGGTCACCTCGCTGGGGATCGACGTGTCCCGCTGGTACACCGACCGCAGCAGCGAGACGCCGGAGGAACTCGGCCGTCGCTACGCCGAGTTGGTGCTCAGGATGCTGGGCGCCGCGCGCTGACCGCAGGAGCGTTCAGCCGTCCCTGACGGCGGTGTGCACCATCCAGGCGACGTGTCGGCGCAGCTCGTACATCTCCACCGTGGACCGCAGCCCCAGCCACTGCTCGGTCGCCCCGAACCGCCGCAGCACCGCGTACGGCAGCCGGAAGTAGGCGTACAGCGCCTCGGTGGTCGGCAGGTAGTAGCGGGTGGCGTCGAGCTCCTCCTCCAGCCGGAACCCGGCGCCGGTGACCAGGGCGCCGAGCGTGCGGGTGGTGTAGCGCCGGGCGCCGGGCAGCACCATCGCGTCGAGGAACGGCTCCAGCAGCTCCCGCTGGCGGTCGGGCATCTCCGCGAGCGGGACGGCCACCGGGCCGAGCAGCACCAGCCGCCCGCCGGGACGCAGCAGCCGGTGGAACTCGGCCAGGGCGCGGGCCGGGTCGCGGGCGTGGCAGAGCGTCTCCATCGAGTAGACGCCGTCGAACGAGCCGTCCGCGTACTCCAGGTCGTGGAAGTCGCCCCAGGTGAAGGTGGTGCGGTCCTCCAGGGCGGCCCGGGCGCTCAGCCGGCGCGCCTCGCGGACGTGGAAGTCCAGCAGGTCGACGCCGGTGACCCGCAGCCCGCGGCGGGCTGCGAGCCGGCGCGCGACGACGCCCGAGCCGCAGCCGGCGTCCAGGACCCGGGAGCCGGGCGCCAGCGCGAGCTTGCCTCCGAGCACGTCCTCCAGCCGGCGCTGCGCCCGCCAGCAGCGCCACTTGGACTGGCCGGGCTCGGTCCAGCCCCAGTGCCGGGCCCGGCGGCAGACCAGCAGGTAGAAGAGGCGGTGGCCGGGGGTGCCGTAGACCCGGCGCAGCCCGCCGAGATCGAGTTCGCCGCCGAGGTCCTGGACCATCGCACCCGCCCGGCCTTCCGCTGATCCGCGCCCTCGCCGTGCCGGCGCGCCCTTGCCGTCCCGGCCACGCTACCGAGCGGGTGGGCGCGGCGCCGGTCCGGTGCGGCCGGACGGGCGGTCCGCGGGGCCGTGCCGGTCAGGGCGCCGGGGCCCGGGCGGCGGTGAGCAGGGCGTCCAGCAGGCCGGGGAAGCGCGCGTCGAGGTCGGTGCGGCGCAGCGAGACGTAGCGGTTGCGCCCGGCGACCCGGGTGGTGGTGACGCCGGCCTCGCGGAGCACCCGCATGTGGTGCGAGACGGTCGACTTGTGGAGGTGCTCCAGGCCGAGGTGGCGCGGGTCGCAGGAGTGCTCGGCGCCGTCCGCGTAGCTGGCCAGCAGGCGCATCCGGACCGGGTCGCCGAGCGCGTGAAGCACGGTGACCAGGTCGATCTCGGCGGGGGAGGGCTGGGGCAGCCGATCGTCGGTGGACATGGCCGGCGGCCTCCTCGGGGTCGGGCGCGGGGCGGGGTGCGCGAACGGGACGGTTTGACAATCATCCACCAATCCGTACTGTTTGGCGAGCATCAAACTGTTGCCTTGGCGTCCAACAATGTGGCGCCCGGCTGTGCGGCGCCCCCGGCGGCGCCGCGTCCGACCACGTCCGCTCCTGGGGGATCGCCGTGCCCGTCCGCCTGCTCCTGCTCGCCCTCGGCACCTTCGCCGTCGGCACCGACACCATGGTCACCGCCGGCATCCTCGGCCCGGTCGCCGACGACCTCGGGGTCTCGGTCACCGCCGCCGGCCAGCTGGTGACCGTCTTCGCCCTCGGCTACGCCCTGCTCGCCCCGCCGCTCGCCGCCCTCACCGCCCGCTGGCCGCGCCGGCGGCTGCTGCTCGTCGCGCTCACCGTCTTCGGCGCCGCCAACGCGCTCAGCGCGCTCGCCCCCACGTACGGGACGCTGCTGGCCACCCGGGTGCTGGCGGCCGCCGGTGCCGCGCTCTACACCCCGACCGCCAACGCGGTCGCCACCACCCTGGTCGCCCCCGAGCGGCGCGGCCGGGCGCTGGCCACGGTGCTCGGCGGCATGACGGTCGCCACCGCGCTCGGCGTGCCGCTCGGCACCTGGGTCGGGCGCACCGACTGGCGGCTGACGATGTGGCTGGTCACCGCGCTGAGCGCGGCCGCCCTGGCCGGTCTGGCGCTGCTGCTGCGCGAGCTGCCGGTGCCCGCCGCCGCGCCCGGGCTGCGGGACCGGCTGGCGCCGCTGCGCGACCGGCGGGTGCTCGGCGCCGCCTCCACCACGCTGGTGTTCTTCCTCGCCTTCCAGTCCGTCTACATCTACCTCGCCACCGCGGTCGCCCCGGCCACCGGAGGGCGGGCCGACCGGCTGAGCCTGGTCCTGCTGGTCTCGGGCCTCGCCTCGGTGGCGGGCAGCTGGCTCGGCGGGCGGCTGGTGGACCGGGTCGGCGTCCGGAGGGTGCTGCTGGTCGGCAGCACGGTGGCGGCGGCCGCGTTCCTCGCCCTGCCCTGGGCGGGGCGTTCGATGCCCGGCGCGCTCGCCTACGCCGTGGTCACCCCGCTGGCCGGGTGGGCGGTCTCGGTGGCGCTGCCGCACCGGCTCGCCTCGCTGGACCCGGGCAACGCCCAGCTGCTGATCTCGCTCAACAGCAGCGCCCTCTACCTGGGCACGGCCGCAGGCGGCGCCGTCGGCAGCGCCGCGATCGCCCTGCTGGGCGGGCGCTGGTTCCCGCTCGCCGCGCCCGTGCTCGCCAGGGCGGCCGCCGCCACGGCCCGGGCGACCACCCGGGAAGCCGCGCCCGTCCGGGACGGTGCCGCGGCGGCGCCCGCCGCGGGGCCGGGCCGGTCGGCGGCGCGGCCGTAGTCCGGGCGGACGGGACGGACGGGGTGGCCGAGGCGGGCCGGCCGGCGGGTCGGCCCCGCCGTCCTGTGCCGCCAGGCGGCGGGCGTCACGGCGTGGGGGCGGCGCGGATCGCCAGGAACAGCAACTCGGCCGTCTCCGACCAGCGTTCAACGATGTCCGCCCGCTCGTGCAGGACGTCCGAGATGTGCTGGGTGCCGAAGAACGCGGCCACCAGGGACCTGGCCGCCGCCTGCGGGCAGACCCCCTTGCGCAGCTCGCCCGCCGCCTCGGCGCGCACCAGCAGGGTGGCCAGCAGCCGGGTCCAGTCCACGTAGGGCGTCGGCAACTCGGCGTCGATCTGCGGCCGTTCGATCTGCAGCCGGGCGCCCGCCTGGACGACGATGTCGTCCCGGAAGGCGGTCGCCGCTCCCTCCAGCAGGCGGACCGCCGTCTCCAGCGGTCCGTGCCCCTCGGCGGTGACCGCCGCCAGCAGCACCGGCCAGCGCGCGTAGTGCTGTTCGACCACGGCCACCGCCAGGGCCTCCTTGGTCGGGAAGTGGAAGTAGACCGCGCCCTTGGTCATCTCCACCCGCTCCGCCACGTCCTTGACCGAGGTGTGGCGGAAGCCGTGGGCCGTGAACAGTTCGGCGGCCGCGGTGAGCACCAGCATCCTGGTGCGGGCCGCCCGGTCCTGCTTCGGATCGGGGCCGCGCCGGGTCGTGATGGGTTGCACCCGGAAGGGGGTCGCCTGGTCGGGTTCGGGCATGGTCGGCTCCTGAAGGGTGGGTAGGCGGGCTGGGTAGGTGTCGGGTCAACTAGGCTTCGGTCAGGGCGATTTGGACATGGTGGCGGGAATCCCCACCTCGACGGCAAACCTTCCAGAAGGTATGTTCCTGAGCTGTCGCACCGCTTTCGGGGCACCGCAATGTAGCGGGCCTGCCGCGGCCTTCGCGACCGTGGGGGAGGGAGAATTCATGAATGTTCTGTCATCGGTTGTGTCCGCGAGGCACCGGCTGCCGCTCCGCGCGGGGTGGCGGGGCCTTCGATTCGACCGGCACTTGCCGCGCGAGGCGGTGCACAAGGCGGCGGCCGCCGAGGTCCTGCTGACCGACTCGGCGCGATTGGGGGAGGAGCGGTTCGCCGTCGCGGCCCTCTGGGAGCGCGACCACCACCTCGGCCACCGGGACGGTCCGGCCGCCGACCCGGTGCTGCTCGCCGAGACGGTCCGCCAGGCCGCGATCCACCTGGCCCACCGCTTCCACGCCAGTACCTACGGGCACCCCTTCGTCCTCCACGGCCTCGCCGTCGAACTCGACCGGCCGCTGCCGCCGATCGGCCCGGACGGCCTGGACGTCGGCCTGGACCTGGACTGCCGGGCGGCCGTTGCCCGGCGGCCCACGCCCGGCCGTGAACGGTTCGCGCTGGACGGCGTCGCCTGGGCCGGGCACCGGCCGGTGGGGCGCGTGCGGCTGCGCTGGGAGGTGCTGGCGCCCGAGCGCTACGCGGTCCTCCGGCGACGGTCCGCCGGGGCCGCCGCCGCCCCGGAGCGGTCGCCGGTCGCCGTGCCGCTGCCGGTCGCCCCGCCGCCGCCGGTCGCCGTGCCGACGGGGCGGACGCGTGCGCGGGACGTGCTGCTGGCGGCCGACCCGGAGCGCGCCGACCGGTGGTGGCTGCGGCCGTTCGAGGACCACCCGGCGCTCTTCGACCACGCCGTGGACCATGTGCCGGGCATGGTGCTGGTGGAGGCCTTCCGCCAGGCCGCCGGCGCGCTCGTGGGCGGCGCGGCGGACAGCGAACTGCGCGCCTTCGATGCCGAGTTCCTCGCCTTCGGGGAGCGCGGCTCCCCGATCGCCGTGCTCGCCGACCCCGGTCCCGGCCCCGGCCCCGGCCCCGGCCTCGACCCCGACCCCGACCCCGGTCCCGGCCCCGGCCTCGGTCCGGCGTCCGGCCCCGCCCCCGTTGCGGACGGCACCGTGCGGGTGCGCGCCGTCCAGGACGGCCGCCCGATCGCCCAGGCCCGCCTGAGCTTCCCGGAGACGGCATGCTGAACCACCGCGCGGGGGAGAGCGACACCGGCCGCAGCGGTCGCGCCGGCCTCACCGGCCTCACCACTCGCGCCGTCGCCGAACTCGCCGGCCTGGCCCGGCGGGACGCCGCGCGGGCGGAGGCCGACCGCCGGCTCACCGAGGAGGTCGCCGCCGGGATCCGAAGCGCGCACTTCCCCCGCCACTTCGTACCGAGCCGCTGGGGCGGCACCGCCGGGGAGTTCGGCGCCCTGGTGACCGCCGTGGCGGAACTCGCCGAGTCCTGCGCGGGTGCGGCCTGGTGCGCCGCCCTGTACGCCTCGCACGGCCGACTGGCCGCCTACCTCCCGCCCGAGGGGCAGCGCGACCTGTGGGCCGAGGGGCCGGACGCGCGGATCGCGGCGGCGGTCGTCCCGCCCCAGGGCCGGGCCGAACGCTGCGGCGACGGCTGGCAGTTGGACGGCGAGTGGCGGCTGGCCAGCGGCGCCGACCACGCCGAGTGGATCCTGCTGGCCGCCTGGACCGGCGGCGAAGCCACCCGGGAGCACCGCGTCCTCGCCGTGCCCCGGGGCGAGTTGACGGTCCTGGACACCTGGCACTCCGCCGGCCTGCGCGCCAGCGGCAGCACCTCGGTGTCCGCCAGGGCGGTCCACGTCCCCGGTCACCGCACGCTCGTCCTGGAGGCGCTGCTCGCCCCGCAGGAAGGCGCCGCCCGCTGCCACACCGTCCCCTACCCGATGGTCGCCGCACTGGTCTTCGCGGCCCCGCTGCTCGGCATCGCCCGTGCGGCGCTGCGCGAGTGGACCGCCGGGGCCCGGCGCGCGGCCGCTCCGCACCCGGCCGCGCACACCGTGCTGGCCGGGGCGTCCGCCAGGATCCGGATGGCCGAACTGCTGCTGGACGGCGCCGCCGAACGGGCCGACCGCGGCGAGGTCACCGCCCTGGCGGTGGCCGAGAACCGCCGCGACGCCGCGACGGCCGCCGCGCTCTGCCGGGAGGCGGTGGACACGCTGTTCCTCGCGGCCGGGGTGGGGGCACAGGACCCGGGCTCGGTGCTGCAGCGCGCCTGGCGGGACGCGACGGCCGTGGCGGTGCACCGCACCCTGGACGCCGACGCCGCGGCGCGCGGCTACGCGCAGGCGGTCCTCGCGGCGGAGGGCGGGCGCGGATGAACTGACGGCCGGTCACCGATGGGATTCCGTCGGATGTGCGGAGGACCGGAGTACCCGGGGCCCCGCTGAGAACATTCGTTCAGAAAGGTATGTTCTTCCCCCAGGGAGGGCACATGATGAAGCAGGAGCGGGCGCGGCGCACCAGGGAGAAGGTGCTGGACGCCGCGGCCGAGGAGTTTTCCACCCAGGGCTACAGCCGGGCCACCCTGAACGCGGTGGCGCAGCGGACCGGGATGACCAAGGGAGCGCTGTACGGGCACTTCCCGTCCAAACGCGCGCTCGCCGGTGCGCTGGTGTCGCAGTCGCGCATGGTCTGGGAGGAGATGCGGCTGGCCCGCGACGTCCCGGGCGCCGAGGCCGCCGCCGTCCTGGAGGGGCTGGTGCTGGACCTCGCGCACCGGCTGCGGGAGGACGTCCGCCTGCGGGCGGCGCTCCGGCTGGCCACCGACATCCCGGACCCGGCGTGGCCGCATCCCGTCCGGCCGTCCCCGGCCGAGGCGCCGGACATCTTCGAGGAGGTGCAGCGCGGCCTGGTCGCCCTGATCCGCCGGGCCCAGGGCGAGGGCGGTATGGCACCCCGGCCGCCCGAGCTGGTCGCCCAACTGCTGCTGGCCGTGCTGCACGGTGCTCCGCACGTCGCCTTCGGCCTGCCGGAGGGCACCGGCCCGAGCGGGTACGACGCTGCCTGGCGGCTGCTGCTGGAGGCGCTGACCGGCGCCGACCGCGGCGCCGCGCTCGTCGGCGCCGCACCGTCCGCCCGGGCCACGCAGTCCGTGCAGTCCGTGCAGTCCGCGTGACCCGGGCCGCCCCGGCGGCCCCGACGCCTCGCCCGGTCGCCGCCGCTCCGTCAGGCGGGGGCGGCCGGCCAGGGGTCGGTGCGGCCGGGGCGGGCGACGCGCTGCCAGGGCCAACGGGTGGTGAGCCAGTGGTCGAGGGCGGTGGACAGGTCGCGGTCGAGGGCGGAGCCGGGGCGCTCGCCGGTCCAGAAGAAGAGGTCGGCCTCGTGCCGGGGATCGCCCGGGGGATCGAGGTGGACGCAGCCGAGCAGACGCCCGTCGCCCGGTGTCACCACCGCCAGGGCGAAGGACGTCCGCCGGGTGAACTCGTGCTGGTGCCAGGCGAGCTGGACGAGGTCCTGTTCCTCGGTGAGGTCCGGCGGGGGCCAGTTCCAGGCCTGGCCGAACTGCTGCCGGAGCTGCACCTGGGCGGAGGTCACCAGGGCGTGGTCCTGCGCGAGGTCGCGGATGGTGATCGGGCGCAGCAGGAAGCCCCGGCCCTCCAGCCGCTCGGGCACCTCGAAGCGGTGCGGGACGAACGGCCGGACCGGCGCCGCGGCGGCGACCGCGGTGGTGAAGAGGTCCGGCCGGGGCGGCTCCTGGCGGAGGACGGCCCGGTGGGCGGCGGTGAGGCCGGCGCCCGGCTCGACGCCGAGTTCCTCGACCAGCCGGCGCCTGGTCCGGTCGTAGAGCGCCAGCGCCTCCGCCTGCCGCCCGGAGCGGTACAGCGCGTCCATCAGCAGGGCCTGCGGGCCTTCGCGCAACGGGTGCTCGGCGGCCGTGCGCCACAGCCGGTCGACGGCCGCGGCCGGTTGCCCGCAGGCGAGTTCGGCCTCGGCCGCCGCCTCCACGGCGGCCAGCCGGAGGTCCTCCAGACGGACCGCCTCGGCCTGCAGGCGCGGCACCGCCGGCAGGTCGGCGAGCGCCGGCCCGCGCCACAGGCCGAGCGCCTCGACGAGCCGCGCGCGGGCGCCGTACGGGTCGCCGTCCGCCAGCCGCGCCCGTCCCTCGGCCGTCAGCCGCTCGAAGCGGCGGACGTCGAGGACCTCCTCGTCCGGCCCGCGGCCGTGCTCCCCGGCCGGGCCGAGGTCCAGGCGGTAGCCGCCGGCGGTGCCGAGCAGCCGCGGCGCCGCCGCGTCGGCGCTCCCCGCGGCGTCGGCGAGGACGGCGCGCAGCCGCGAGACGTAGCTCTGCAGCGTGTTGACCGCGCTGGCGGGCTCGCGGCCGTCCCAGACGCTCTCGACCAGGCCCGCCACCGGGACCGGCCGCCCGTGGGCCAGCAGCAGCGTGGCGAGCACGGTGCGCTGCCGCGCCCCGCCCAGCGGCAGCGCCCGCCCGTCGTGGTGCACCGCGAGCGGTCCCAGCACGCCGAACCGCCAACCCCGACCGGCCATCCGCCGCCCCTTCCCTCGCACCGCCCCGAGCGGTGCAGCGTACGCGGTGGTTGCACGCGTTCTGCACGCCGGGTCGGGCACGCTGTCCGGACGGCCCTCCGGCACCCGCCGGCCGCACCCCGGGCCCCGACCAGGAGAACCACCAGGATGACCACGACCCACCTCCCGCCCGCCGGCCTCACCGTGCGGCCCGCCGTGCCGGACGACGCCCCGGCCGTCCGCGACCTGCTCAACCGGGTGGACCTGCTGGAGATCGGCCGGGCGGAGACCGAACTGTCCGAGGTCCGGGCGGACCTGGAGCATCCGGACACCGACCTGCGCCGCGACTCCTGGCTGCTCGCCGACGGGGACGAACTGGTCGGCTACGGCCTCGTCCGGGACCGCTCCGGCGGCGAGCGGATCGACCTCGACCAGTACGTCCTGCCGGAGCACCAGGCCGGCGCGCTGCACCTGTTCGCGCTGATGGAGCGCCGGGCGGTGGAGCGGGCGGCGGCCAACGGCGCCTCCCGGGCCGTCCTCCACCTGCTGCTGAACACCCGGCCCACGCTCGACACCGGGGCGATCCGGCAGCGCGGCTGGGAACGGGTGCGCCGCTACCACGTGATGGCGCGCCCGGTCGACCCGCGGGCCGACCCCGTCCCCGCGCCGCCGCCCGGCGTCACCCTGCGGGACTGCCGCGGCGAGGAGGACCGCCGCGCCGCCCACCGGCTGCAACAGGAGACCTTCGCCGGGGACTTCGACTTCCGGCCGCGCACCTTCGAGCAGTGGTGGGAGGACATCGACGGCGACCGTCTCGACTGGTCGCTGACCTGGATCGCCGCCCTGGACGGCGTCGGCGACGTGGCCGTGCTCCGCACCCGCGACGACCGCGCCGGCCGGGGCTGGGCGGACCGCCTGGGCGTCCTGCCCGCCGCCCGGGGCCGCGGCCTCGGCGGCTACCTGCTGCGCCACTTCTTCGGCCACTACGCCGCCCTGGGCCGCGAGCGGGTCGCCCTCGGCGTCGACACCGCCAACGCCACCGGGGCGCTCGGCCTCTACGAGGCGCACGGGATGGCGGCGGACTTCGCGGTGGACACCTGGGAGCTGGTCCTCCCGGTGCCCGCGCGCTGAGCGCCGCCGGTCCCGGGCGGGCGCGGGAACGGTTACGCGCCCCCCCCGGCCCCGGGGGTCAGCCCGTGGGGAGG
>NZ_JBHVIV010000081.1:38292-39539 GCF_042799475.1 Kitasatospora sp. NPDC057692
GGCCCCGCGGCGGGCCGCCGGGGGGGCGGGGGGGGGGCCCTACCTCGTCCCCCCCCCCGCCCGGGACCGGGGGATCAGCCGTTGGCGAGGGCCTGGACGCGGTCGAAGGCGCCGTTGAAGAGGTTCTGGTCGCCGGGGAAGGTGCCGGAGTCGGCGTGCTGCCAGATCGTCTGGTAGCTCCAGCCGGCCGGGAGGGTGCCGACGGTGGAGGCGTAGCGGGCGATCCACAGCGGGTTGGTGGCGCCGAACGAGGCGTTGTTGCCGGTGCAGGTGGTCCACCAGTTGGTCGTGGTGTAGATGGTGGGGTACCGGCCGGTGCGGGTGTGCACGGTGGTGCTGAAGGAGCGGATCCAGCTCACCATGGCGCTCTGGCTGAGGCCGTAGCAGGTGGCGCCGTAGGGGTTGTACTCGATGTCGAGCGCGGGCGGCAGCGTCTTGCCGTCCTTCGACCAGCCGCCGCCGTGGTCGACGAACCAGTTGGCCTGGGCGGTGCCGGAGGAGCGGTCCGGCAGGGCGAAGTGGTACGCGCCGCGGATCAGGCCGGCGTTGTAGGAGCCGTTGTACTGCTGGGCGAAGTACGGGTTGGTGTAGGTGGTGCCCTCGGTGGCCTTGACGTAGGCGAAGCGGGCGCCGTTCGCGCGCACCGTCGACCAGGCGACGTTGCCCTGGTGGCTGGAGACGTCGAGACCGGGGGTCTGGGTGACGGCGAGGGCGGCGGCGGGGGCGGCGCCGGCCTCCCGGCCCTCGTGGGCGGCGACGGTGGAGCCGGCGAAGTCGAGCTCGGGGTGGATCGGCGGCAGCTGGCCGCCGCGCGGGGCGGCGGCGTCGTCGGCGGAGGCCGCATCGGAGGGGGACGCGGTGCCGGGCGCGGGCTCGGCCGCGTACGCCGGGGCGCAGACACCGACGGCCAGGGCGGCCGCGGTGGCGAGCGCGGCGAGCGCGGGGAGCCGGCGGTTCCCCTGCGCGCGGGTGCTGCCGGTGGGGCTGGCGGAGCGGGAAGTGCTGGGCATGACACTCCTCTGGTCCGTGATGACGACCCGTGGGTTGTGCGGACAGCCGGTGCACCGGTGACGGCGACCGGCTGGAGCAGGTTAGCCATGTACGTGCCATCCCGCCAGGCATCGGTGGCCCCATCCTGAACGGGCGTCACATGGCGGCGGCCCCCGTCGTCCCGTCTCCCCGCGCATGCCGAGCCCCGCCCGCCCCGCGGCTCACCCGGCCCGCCCGGAGCGCCGCCCACCTGGGCG
>NZ_JBHVIV010000082.1:0-38415 GCF_042799475.1 Kitasatospora sp. NPDC057692
TCAGTTGCACACGGGTCACGCACCACGGTCTACCGGATCAGAGGCAACCACGAGGGCGAAACCCGCAAATTGATCACAACCGAATACGCGCCCTAGCACAGGAATCGTGGTGTTCTCGGCCGCGGCCCTGTGCGCCGCTATCGCGGGAGAGTCGTCGCGCTTGCTTCCGTCGACCTCCACCCGCTCGCTGTGCTTCCCCGAGTCGCCGACCCCCGCGCTCGTGCGGATGATCTACCTGCTCGCCACGCGGATCTTCGGGATCCTGCGACAGATCTCCGCACCGAAGCCCTCCTGGCCGGACCGAGCGCTGATCGCCGCACTGCGCGGCTACTGCCCCGGGGCCTGCGACGCCACGGGATCGCCTCACCCCGCACACTGCTCACCTGGCACCAACGCCTGATGGCGGTGCACTCGCGGCGAGTGGTGTGTCGTTGGGGCGTGGGGACGGGGCCGTCACCCTCTGAGACGTGAGACAGCTCGCTCAACCGCCCGCTACAGCTCCGACCGATGCGGACGTGGAAGAGCCAGGCAGAGCAGCGGATTCGAGCTGGGCAGTGCTCGCAGTGCCGACTGGGTAACGTACCGTACGGGTGGGCTCAGCTGAGTGGGCCAGTGGCGGTAAGCGGGAGGACACGTGGTCGAGGGGCGGGACCCTGAACTGGTGGACGGCCGAGGTGCGTCGGTCAGCCAGCTGTTCAGCGTGCGGTACGGGCTCGAGTACTACCAGCGGGAGTACACCTGGTCACGCCGCAACATGCAGGAGCTCTTGGATGACCTAGCAAGACGCTTTCTCGAACAATGGAAGTCAGGGCATGAGCGTTCCGAGGTTCGCTACTACGAGCCCTATTTCCTGGGGCCCATCGTTACCTACCAGGGAGACATCACCTACCTGGTGGACGGACAGCAGCGCTTCACCTCACTGCTGCTCCTGCTCACCCACCTGCGCAAACTTATGCTGGAAGACGAAGACCTCCAAGAAGACGCCCGAGATCTCGACCAGTTGATCCGGTCCCGCCAGTACGGCAAGCGCTCGTTCACGCTGGACGTCGCGGAGCGTGACGCGTGCATGGAGGCCCTCTTCACGGGTACGGAGTTCAACCTGCCTAACAGCGCGTCACCGTCGGTCAGGAACCTTTGGGAACGCGGCTGCGACCTCGCCGAGGACTTCCCCGACATCCTGCGCGGCGAGCCGCTACCCTTCTTCACCGACTGGTTGCTGTCCCGCGTCTGCCTGGTGGACATCCGGGCACACAACCGGGACCACGGGTGGGAGATCTTCGAGACGATGAACGATCGAGGAGCCCGACTGACCCCGCTCGATCTACTCAAGAGCTTCCTGCTCTCCAGGGCACGGCAGAACCATGCTGACATGAACGCCAGTTGGCGGAGGATGCTCACCTGTCTGGCGAAGGATGGGGCTTCGCCGAGCGACTTCGTCAAGACACTGTTGCAGGCGCGCTACGTCGGCCCCGCCACTCCGGATGTCGAGCAGATCGACGGAGCGTTCCACGAGTGGGTACGCGAGCACGGCGAACTTCTGGGCTTGCGCCGGCCGGACCAGTACCGCGACTTCATCACGAACATCCTGGTCCCATGTGCCAAGAGGTACGCCCTGATTCAGCGGGCTGCCACGGAGCTGGTGCCGGGTCTGGAGTCGGTACGGTACAACGCCGACAACGGTCTGACCGCACAGTTCCTGCTGCTGACCGCGGTGATGAACCCGGGCGACGACGATGACACCTTCAGGAAGAAAGCTCGGTTGGTCGCGGACTACCTCGACCTCGTTCTGGCCCGCCGTATGGCGAACAGTGCGGCGATTCAGAACGTCGAGCTCATGCCTGAGATCTCGCGGCTGGTGCCGCTGGTCCGCGAGGCTTCGGGGCTCGACGAGCTGTCAGCCGTGCTCGGTCGTGAAGTGGCGGAGCTGGGGTACGACTTCTCGGGGCTGAACACCTTCGGGCTCCGCGGTGACAACCGCAAGCAGGTACGCTACCTGCTTGCCCGGATGACGGCCTTCGCCGAGGAAGGCACTCAGAACCCTGACCGCACCGCCGAGTATCTCGGCCTGGTTGGATCCCGCCCCCACGAGATCGAGCACGTCTGGGAGAACCACTACGAGCGGCACAAGGAGGTGGGCAGCGAGGAACGGTTCCGGCAACAGCGCGACAGACTGGGCGCACTGCTGCTCCTCCCTAAGTCGGACAACGCCAGCTACCGGGACGACGTCTACGAGCGCAAATTGGAGCACTACCAGCGACAGAACGTGCTGGCCGCCTCTCTACATCCGGCGGTATATACGAGACACCCGCGCCTGCAACGCTTCCTCAACCTTCACGGTTTGGCCAAGCAGGTCCGCCCGTACCCGGAAACCTTTCCGCCCTCCGCGATCGGGGAGCGGCAGCAGCTGTACCGACGCTTGTGCGAACTGATCTGGGAACCGACAGGCCTGGGGCTGACCATGCCCCAGGGTGTGGCCGAGGTCAGACCTGCCACCAGACGCGCGCACTACGGCATCTCACCGGCCCAGCTCATCGCCAGCGGTCTCCTGAAGGCGGGAAGCACGCTCAGGGCGACGAACAAGGGCAACTCCTACGAGGCCGTCCTCCTCGGCGACGGCCGAGTCCAGTTGGAGAACGGCGCTCCGTACGAAAGCCTCTCCACCGCAGGTCAGATCGTACTCAATCGAGGTTCTTGCAACGGCTGGAAGCTGTGGCACGTAGAGACCGAATACGGCTGGGAGAGCCTGTTCAACCTCCGTCGGCGGGCGCTGGAGCGGGGGCTGCTGGAATAGCGCGTCCTTCGGATATCGCCCCGGATCACTCGGCATTCGCTTCGGCTCAGGCTACGGCAGTCCGCGCGAGGTGGGAATCACGCGAAAGTGGCTCTTTGAGTGTGCCTAGTGCTGTGACCGCATAGGTTCGCCGGGTTGCTGGGTCACGCGGCGAGGAGGGGTCTGCCGCCCCAGCGGATGCCCTTCTCGCTGCGAACGCGGGCGCGCTCGCGGCGTTGGGCGGCCAGGACGTCGGGGTGGCGGGCGTTGGTGTTGCGCCAGCGCAGGTAGGCGTGCAGCGCGCGGGTCTGGACCGTGTGGTTCGGGTGGTTGGAGTTGGGGAGGGTGAACTGCCGCAGCGGTCCGAAGTGCGCCTCGATCGGGTTGGCCCAGGAGGCGTTGGTCGGGGTGAAACACAGGTGGACGTTGTGCCGCTTCGCCCAGCGCAGGATCTTCCTGCCGTTGTGGGCGGAGAGGTTGTCCAGGATCACGTGGACCGGGGCACCGTCCGGGCGGGCGGCCCGGATCGACCTGAGCGCGGCCAGGGTGTTCAGGGTGCCCTTGCGACGGCGGTTGACTCCCCACAGGGTGTCGTCTCCGACCGAGTAGCAGCCGTGGAAGTAGGTCAACGCCGTGGGTGCGTGTGTAGGTCGCCGGCAGCCGCTCGGGCCGGCCCTGCTCGGCCCAGCCGCTGCCGGCGGTGGGCCGGATGCCGAGCGGGCCGAACTCGTCGAACGCGAACGTGCGGTCCGGGAAGCGGTCCAGGACGTGCTCGATCCGCTCGATCTTGGTGTCGAAGTCGGGGTCGGTGGACTCCTTCCAGGTCCTGGTGCGCTGAAAGGTGACACCACGCCGGGCGAGCAGGCAGCGCAATGTCTCGCGGCCGATGCGGATCACCCGGCCGTGGACCTTGCGCAGATAGGCGAGCAGTTTGCGGATCGACCAGCGGGTGAAGGGCTGGCCGAGCCGGGTCGGGCGGGTGGTGGCCGTCTGGACGACGAAGTCCTCGTCGTCAGGACTGAGATGGCGGGGACGGCCTCCCGCCCACCGAGGGTCCAGGCAGGCCAGACCGATCTCGTTGAACCGGTGGATCACATCCCGCACCGTGTCCTCGTCCGCCTGGACCAGCCGGGCGATGACCGGGACCCGGTTGCCGCCGGCCGAGGCCAGCAGCATCATCGCCCGCCGGTAGCGCACCGTGCTCGTGCTGCCCCGACGCACGATCCGCTGTAACTGCTGGCCTTCCTGCTCCGTGAGTCTGCGAACCCTGACCGGCTCCGCCACCAGGCCCCCCTTCCGAGCTGAACGTCTCACGACATCCAACCGGCCGAAGGCCCTGCGGCGCCAACCCGGTGAACCTATGCGGTCACAGCACTAGCGACCGTGAGGTAGGACGTCCACCGCCGCTGCGGTGGCTGGCGACCCCGGACCCGGCGCCACGGACTACGGCTCGTGACGTCGGGACCGGGCCAGGGCAAAGGCGTCGCGGATCTCTGCGATCGGTACACGTCCGCTGTTAACCTCGATGGTCCAGAACTGCCAGCCACTGCTGACTTCGGCTCCCGCCGCTGCAGCGGCCGACTCAGGGCTGGCGTACGCCCGCGCGCCGAGCTCAATACGGCCATCAGCAAGCAGGGTTGCGCTGAATTCCCCGATTCCTGTCGATCCAATCAGTTCTACACCGGGCTTCAGGGCGCCCAATTCAATCAGGCTGGGCAGGCTGAGATCGCGATCGAGACTTGAGCGATCATCATCATCGTCCTCGGACTTGTCGACTTCGAGCTCGCCGTGGAAGGCCCGTCGGACAGCGGCCAGCCCGCGGGCCATACGCAGCGCCTCCCAGGCAGCACTGCTGTACGTGGCATTCGGAGCTATGCGATCACGGATTGACTCCTCCGCCCAGGGGAGAATGTCGAGGGCGGTCGCCATCCTCGACACCTCCTGCATCACGCGCTCCCTGCCATTTAGCAGGCCCGTCCGATCAAGCCCGTATATCCGAATACTCTCAGTGACTCGATCCACACTCTCGAGCGGGGACCGTGGGGTGAGTTCGCTACGCCTCGGAACACCACTGCGATCGAAGGCCAGCATCACACTGTCGCCTGCAATGAGAGGATCAAGCAGAACCGGCATCTCTCGGCTCAGCTCACCACCAGGAGAGCAGATTCTCGAAGACTCATTTAACAAGGGAAAGTGGTCGTGCTTCGTATTCCGCGATCCGGTCGGATCATCATCCGTCGACGAGTTACAGTACTCACACGCGAGACGAAAATTGGTCGGATCATAGGCAAGCCAGTAGTAGCCCGTATGCGAGACGTCCTCAAGGACTCTACCCTTGGGCCTGAAATGATCCACATGCGGCCTGCTATTGGCAATCTCCCCTTCGCAATACCAGCATTTTCGGCCACACATGTCGACCAATGCGGGGCGCAGCCCTCTCCAGTGGGCCGCCCTCTTGAATATCTTTCGAAGCTTAGCCTTGTCGCCAGCACATTTCTTGACCTCTTCCTCCAACTCGTTGGCGCGCACACGCCACTCTGGTGGCACCTTCAGCCGACTGGCATCGACATGTCTCACCGTCACAGCCCCTTGGTGAGGCGCTGGCCAAAGAGTAGAGCTGCTAGCGCCGCCAACTCCTTAGAGTTCGGATAGTTATCTCCTGAAGCTCTAGAAATAAGCTCCTTCCGACGCCGATCAAGTTCAGCCAAATACAACTCGACCGCAGGATCCCGATGCGATGCGGAGAACCCAACTCCTTCAAGCCGATCATTGAGCTCTTGAAGTTTATCTAGCTCATCTGCATTAAGACTGCGACGCCCCGACAGTTTGTATTGGTCGTCAATTAGTTTCTGCGTGTAGTTGTCCAACTGGCTGGTGAGGCCATAGAGCTCCGAGGTCAGAATTCCGCCAATTCCGCGGCCTCGGGGATCGTCAGATGGGACCTCTGCGCAGGTCGATCCATCGTCCGCACGACGAATAATCCTGAGTTGATCGCGGGGAATATTGGACACCAGTGCGGGATCGTGTGTGGTAGCAATGAATTGTGACCTCTGCCCGTCTTCAAGCATTTCCCGGACGGAGGAGTGCCAGCGTTGACTCCATTCCGGATGGAAGTGCGAAGCCGGCTCATCAAGGAGAAACAGAGACTCCTCTCCTCGCTGCAGTCGGAGCATCCCGAGAATCGTGAGCATCTGCTGCTCACCCGCACTCATATCCTGCGGTCGAATTTGATCGCCACCGCTCGTGATCAGCCTGACGTCTACCGTCAGAATTTTCGCCGCCTGAAGACGCTCTAGGGTCGCGAACATCGTGATGTCCGAGGCGAACAACCCTAGAAAGCTCGCCAAGTCATCAGGCGTGGCGATGGTGATCCGGAAATCACGGTAGTCACTGGGGATCGAGGAATCGGGTATGGCGCCGAATCTACCTATCGAGGCTACCCGATCGAAGAGAACCGGCGCATACCCCTGCAGCCCCCAGTACGGGTAGGCAGCGTGCGACGAGGCCTTGAACCAGTCAGGCCGCCTGACGGTCAGGTCAGCCGAGGCGAATCCCCGGATTCCGACATGCTTTTCTGCGTACTGTCTAAATCGCTCCGACCAATCCGGCAGGAGTGCGAGGAGAATGAGGGGAAGGTGCCGCACATCGCACTGGAATAGCGGCCTCAGGCCCGGCTGACTGGCAAGGCTCTCCGCATCCTGCTTCCGCGCAGCCTCCATGTCAGCCTTTGCATGGCGGTCAAACTCTTCATCCCACGCAGATTCTCGAATCGCCTGATACCCGAAGACATGGTCAGGGAGGTAGTGGTGCCAACTCTCGCGAGATACCCGGTCATCGGCGCGGCCAGGAACCGAGACCCTCATGATCGGTTGTGACCGCGCCGTCTTCTGGACAACATGGACGCCGAGGTCGCCGCGCATATACTTGACCTCGTAGCTAAATCCGGCCGATTTGGACCGCCAGAGGCTTCCGAAGATCTCTACTAGAGCTTGCAGGATCCTGGACTTTCCCCGCCCATTGCGCCCGACGAGGACGCTAATATCACGGGCATCGCGAAGGTCCAGCTGGAAATCATGCAGGCCGCGATAGTCCGGAAGTTCCAACTCGACCAGATGCACTACCGTCCCCCTTGATCGTTCGGCTCCGGCTCATGCCGTCGCCGAAGATTCCAGACTTCCGCTATTCGCCTCGCTCGACGTCCTGCAGCGCGAGGCCTTCAGGGCGCAATGCGTCTGCCAGAGACATCAACTCTGCCAGGGCTGATTCGAGCTCCTGTGCAATCTCATCGGCGATCACATGAGGCTCGAGCAGGTCATCCTCGCTGCCGACCGACTCATCTTCGACGTCGGCAAGCAGTCGGAGATCAACCAGCTCACGCTTTAGCAACTCATCGATGCCATACGGCTTGAACTGCGCGGAGGGCTGTCGAAGTTCACGGCTCTCTCCCGGGCGGTATGCCGCGACGAAGTCGTCTAGGTCGTTCCGCAGGAGGCGCTTCTGCTTAAGTGTGAAGTGCTGATTGGTGCGGAAATCGTAGACCCAGAGCTTCTTGGTCTGGGGCTTGCCATCCGCCCTCGGCGAGAGCTTGTCGAAGAAGAGTACGTTGGCCTTGACACCGCCGGCATAGAAGATACCGGCGGGCAACCGCAGCAACGTGTGGACATCGCACTGCTGAAGCAGCCGCCTACGCAAGGTCTCGCCCGGGCCACCTTCGAAGAGGACGTTGTCTGGAATGACGACGGCGGCCCTGCCTCCTGTCTGCAGCAGCGTGTAGATGTGCTGAACGAAGTTCAGCTGCTTGTTGCTGGTGGTGACCCAGAAATCGAGGCGGTGATAAGCGAGATCCTTGCGCTCGATCTCGTCGTCCTCCCCGAAGACCATAATCGAGGACTTCTTACCGAAGGGAGGGTTAGCCAGGACAAGAGAAGCGTGCCGGGTCGGCGGCTTGGCCAGCGCATCGCCCACATCGATGAGCGATTCGCCATTCGGCTGTCCGATGCCGTGCAACAACAGGTTCATGGCTGCGAGGCGAGCGGTGGCGTCGACCAGCTCATTCCCCCGAATCGCACCAGCGCTCAGGCGCTCGCGCTGCTCGGGCGTGAGGCCCCTATCATGATGGTTCTGAATGTATTCGGATGCGCTGAGGAGGAACCCTCCGGTCCCGCAGGCCGGATCGACGATGGAGTCGTCGGGCGTCGGCTGCATGCAGTCGACGATCGCTCCGATGAGATCGCGCGGAGTGAAGTACTGCCCAGCCCCTGACTTGACGTCCTCTGCGCCCTTGGCCAGTAGCGCCTCGTAGGCGTCTCCCTTGATGTCAACGCCTGTGCCCGACCAGTTCTCCTTGCCAATGAGCTCCCGGATCAGGCGCTTCAGCTTCGCTGGGTCCTGGATCCGATTCTGAGCCTTCTGGAAGATCCGACCAAGCGTGCCCCCCTTTTCGGCGAGCTGCAGCAGGATCTTCGTGTATGCCTCCTCGAGTTCCCGCCCTTCGGCGTCGAAGAGGATCTGCCAAGCGTCCAGACCACCGAGGATGTCGACCGGGTTGAGCCGACGGGTCTTCTGCTCATGCGCCATCTTGAGGAAGAGCAGGTAGGTCAACTGCTCGACGTAGTCCGTTACCGAGACGCCGTCGTCCCGCAGGACGTTGCAGTAGCTCCAGAGCTTGTTGACGAGGGCCTCGGCCTCAGCCACCCGCGGCGATGCGTCTGGCTTGGTCACAACAGGGTCTCCTGTACTTCTCTCTTCGGCGTATGCCTGCTGGCAGCACGCTTTCGGGCTCCAGCGTCGGGCGTATCGGCGTCTGCCCGGGCGGCGTCCAAGAGGACCGACGCGGGCTCATCGTCCGGATCTTGCGGCACAAGCCGGCCGGAGAACGCAGTGCGCAGTACTGCTCTTCGCATGGCTGCGACTCGTTCCAGACCGGCTGAAGCTGAGGCGAGGACTACGTCAGCCATCTTGAGACGTTCCTCGATGCGGCTCACGAGTTCCTGCTGGACATCCGCTGGGGGGATTGCCACCGGCAGCAGCCGAATCTTGCTCAGGCTGATGGACGCAAGGTTGACGCTCTGCTTGCCGTTCTTCTCACACCAGCGCTGTCCGAAGCCGTTGGCGTGCCAGGCAAGCAATTTGGGATGGAGGATCTGCTGATCGACCCGAGCACGGAAGACATGGTTCTGATGGATGCACCCGGGAATCTGCTCCTCCCAGATCCATCCGCGCCCGAGCTTGTCTCGGTCACCACCCTCGTTGAGGAGCACGTCACCGTTCTTCAGGCGCAGCTGGTCAGCCTTCGCCGCCGCGACCTTGATAGTGGAGACCTCAGCGAGGTCGAGACGCCCGCGCTGCACGTTGGCCACACGAAGGTAGGGAACCTCGACGTAGGACGGGTCGTTCTGCTTCTTTGTGTCCTTGGTAACACCGCCAACGACTGCAGCGATCTCTCCGAGCCGGGTCCAGCGCCAGGTCTCAGGAATCGGGGGCAGTTCTCCGTCGTCAATCCCGGCAGGGGCCAGCGGGGCGGCGAACCGCTCTGCTGGGGGAAGGCCACCAGTGGTCGCGAAGTCCGTGATCCTGGTGCGGAGTCGGGACATCCGGGCCGCCACCGAGTTCAGGCTGGCGGCCACTGCGTCCAGTTGAGAGAGGCGATCGTCGAGCTCGGCGACCAGGCGGTGCTGCTCGGCGAGCGGCGGGACGATGATCGGCCACCGCGCCAAACGGGAGGCACCAAGGTGGTGGATGCCTACGCCGCGGGCGTCTGCAGCGAAGGCGCCGCGGCGAGCCTCGTAGCGCAGGAAGTGCAGGAGGTAGCGAGGCTCGACTCGTCGGGCCCTCACTCGAATCAGAGTGTTCTGGAGGCAGCAGTCGTCGATCTCGTCGTTCCACAGGGCCGGCTTACCGACTTCGCCGGCACTGCCCGACGCTTCTCCCACCACGAGGTCACCACGACGGAGGCGATAGACCTCCACCTCCTCATCGGTGAAGTGCATTGTCTTCACGTCATCGAGGAGGAGACCGTGCCACCCGACATTGGCAGCGCGCAGGTAGGGGCGCATGTTGCTGCCAGTGTGGTTCTTCGGCGATCGTTGCCTGCCGAGGCGAACCTCTGCGAAATCTGCAAGCGGTGCTCGCAGCCAGCCAGGCGGCAGTTCGCTCATGCGGTGAGTTCCTGATCCAGCTCGTCTAGGACTGCCTCGGCGCGATCGTCACCGAAGACGCGAAGGAACCCGTCGGTACCTCCGCGCTCAGTGAAGGGTACGCGGTCGAGGTCGGCCACATCGAACCGGACACTGGTGGCCATGGTGTCGACAATCCGCTCGAGCCACCAGAGCTCGCCCTGGGTGAACACCACGCCAGCCTGGGCTTGGCGCGCGATCCAGTTAGCGAATCGCTCCTCGACGGTATCCCTGTAGGGCCTCACTTCCTCGTCCAGCCCCAGCTCGAACCGGATCAACGAGACCAGGTCTGGAGGCCCGTGCTTGACACCGGGAGTGCTCACTGCCTTACCCAGCTGCTCGTATGCCTGCCAAAGCCGCCCGACGGTCCACTGGTGGGGCGGTCGGGCGATCCGAGAAGCCAGGTCTCGGAGCCGCTGGTATGCGTCGCGGGGGCGCACCTCTCGGCCTCCATGGCCAGTCAGGGAGACTTGAAGTGCGGCAATCTCATCACGATGCTTCGTAACGTATTCACGCCAACTAGCCACAGTTGCTGGAGCATTCTCGACTGGCTCTGCAGAAAGCAACAGATCCGAGCTGACCTCGTCGTAGACGATGCGCTGGTTGGTCCGAATAAAGACCAGCAGGTCGCGAAGCTCCTTGCTTGCGGCCAGCGGCTGTACAGCCTTCTGCACCTCATCGTCCACGCCCTGGGCGCCCCTGGTGTGCCGAACCTTGTCGAGGTAGTCAATGTCGACCGCCTTCATGATTCGTCCAACGATGGCATCCAGGGGTTCGCCAGCAAGGCGACCGATCTCGCCGTGGTCGTCCGCGGTGAGCGTGCGCGAGAGCCGTGACAGACGAAGTGCCAATTCTTCGGCTTCGTCCTCGTTGATCGTATGACCTGCCGTCTTGCCCAGCAGTTTCCGGAGTGCGGTGCGCCTCGCGTCGTCCCTCTCGACCGCCGGGGTCTCACGCTTGTGACTTTCTGTGACTCCGATCGCATCAATGACAACGAACCTCGTCTTCTCGTTGACATCGGGGGTAACTGCCCGCAGCTCGGTTGAGTCAATGGTTCGCGATCCCCGGCCCCGCATCTGCTCGAAGTACGCCCAGCTCTTGACGTCACGAAGGAACACGACGCACTCGATCGGGCGCACGTCGGTACCTGTGGCGATCATGTCGACGGTTACCGCGATTCGCAGCTCGGGCGTATTGCGAAATTCCGACAGAAGTATCTCTGGCTTGGCGACCGAGCCGGTGATCTTCCTGCAGAAATCGTTTCCCTTGGCAAAGACGTCACGTACTATCTCCACGACCTCATCGGCATGGGCTTCGCGCCGTGCGAATATCAGCGTCTTCGGCACCATCCTCTTGGACGCCGGCACCTCCTGCCGCTCGGGAAAGATGAGCGGAATGTTGTCCCGGAAGGTCGTCAGCACGGTGCGCAGTTGCCCCATGCTGATGACGTCGGATCCCACTTGGCTCGCGCCGTAAGCGAAGTCTTCGTCGAGCTCCTCGTAGCGACGGCGTCGAGTACGGCGATCCGCGATCGGCACATGCGTGTCAACCGGGATCACCGACCCTTCCTCAGTGATCTGGGTCCGGATCCGATACGTGGTGTAATCCACTGCAACGCCATCAGCCACGGCCTGCTCATACGTGTACTCGCTGACCAGGCGGTGGAAGAACCCGAAGGTCTGCGCGACCGGTGTGGCGGTCAGGCCGAAAAGGTGCGCGTCGAAGTACTCGATAACGGCACGCCACTTTCCATAGATCGATCTGTGGCATTCGTCAATGATGATCAGGTCGAAAGATTCCGGCGGAAGGTTAGGATTATAGGTGACAGCAGCCGGCACACCTGGATCTGCCGCGTCTTCTTCCTCTTCGAACGACGACACATCACTGTAGTCATCCGACGGACCTGGATCTTCCCCCTTCACCAGTCTTGCCACGCGATGAATCGTTGAAATGACGACCTTGGACGACTCCAAAACTGTCGATCCGGTCAGCTGGTCGACGTTGTATAGCTCGGTGAATTTTCTGCCGTCGTCGGGCGTGGTGTAGTTGGTGAATTCGGAATGCGCCTGAGCACCCAGGTTGTTTCGGTCTACGAGGAAGAGAATCCGCTGAGCCTTGGCGTGCTTGAGAAGCCGATACGCTGCAGTGACCGCCGCAAAGGTCTTTCCTGCGCCGGTTGCCATCTGGATCAGCGATCGCCGGTCTCCTCGGCGCAGCGCTTCCTCAAGCCCATGCACCGCGTCGAACTGGGCGGGACGAAGGCCGCCAGTGACAACGTCGCGGTAGTCGAGAACCGGCAGGCGTTCCCGGAGCCGGTATCGGTAGGTTGGTGCGCATGGGTCCGCTTCTGCCTCTCGCATCCAGCGGGCCAGGGTCTCAGGCCGATGGAACGAGTACACATCGCGGGTGCGGGAGTCCGGGTCAAGGGCGTCGCGGAACCGGACAAGTCCGCCGTCACTGACGTACCGGTAGGACAGAGGTGTCTTCCATGCCTGCAGGTCTTGGCTTGCCGTCAGCCCCGTGGCGTAGCGGTCGGCCTGGCGCTCAGCAACGGCCAGATCGGCGCCCTCGTGTTTGGCCTCGATTACACCAACCAGCTTGGTGTCCAGATACAACAGGTAGTCCGCGCGTCCTGCAGCTGTGGTGACCTCACGAACTGCAACGCCGCGGGCCGCGTACAGGTTCTGGCTTCCTTGGCCGTCCTGCACGACCCACCCCGACTGGACGAGCATGTCGTCGATCCGGTCCCGGACCCGTGCTTCGCTGAGAGGCTCTTGGGATGCCCTTCGCGCACTGGAGGCGAGAGACTCCCGCTGGCGTGCGGTCGGCCGCTTTTCCGGCTGCACCTTATCGAAGCGTTGCTGAAGAAGCGCGACCTCGTCCGACAAGTCACCGAGGAGACTGGATAGCAGGCTCTGGGCCGCCGCTGCCCTCGCGAGGTCGGCGGCTGCGCTAGCACGAGCCTGCTCTACCGCCCGCTCCGGCGCGACGGTCCGGTTGGCAAAGGTGATACGAGACACCTCAAGGTCGCGGTGTGCTCCGTCGATCTCCTCATGGATGACCTGAAGCTCAGGGCTTTCGGATCCGGCGGCCAGCGCAGGAGGGAGCTGAGGCGGAATGAAGGGGATCTGCTCTCGATCCCCGGTCAGAAGGCGGTGGTACCAGACAGCCAACCGAAAGCACCGCCGGACCGCTCGGAGGGCCGCCAGTTCCACAGTGAAGCGCGCGGACGCTGCTTCATGGCTTGCCCTGCGGAGCTCGTCAAACGACTCCCTGATGGCTTGGTCGAGGAAGCCGCCTCGGACCAGAGCGTGCAGCCGGCCTGCGTGATCATCGCGCCGAGGTTTGATGCCTGCCCGGCGCACGAGGTCAGCGGCCAAGACCTCTCCGAACTTTCGGCTTCTGAGAAGCGCCCTATCCGGGTCATCGAACACACTGACTTCCGCACCAGCGCCGTAGACGAGCAGCAGCGGCTGGTGCGGCAACAGGAAGCCAAAGTTCGCAGATCGAGCGGCCACCTCCTGCAGGCTCGAGTCGACACGGCTGGGCGCCTGGCTCAAAGGATCCTCCCCCAAAGTCACTTCGCCATCAGACCTACATAGACCGCACTACGCTATCCAATCTCGTGAGCATCCGGGCTAGCTGATCGTTTCAGAATGACTTTCGGAGTCGTCGGAGGCAGATGATGCTGCAGGCGAGGTCCAGTAGTCCTGGTGAAGGTCGGCGCGTCGCTCGTAGCGGGTGCGGAGGCGCTTGAACTAGTGGAGCCAGGGGCGCCTCCCCATACGAGGCGGTCACCGGCCTTGTGCGCCACACCCTCCACATCGCCGACGGCCTCCTCCCCGACCCCGCCGGCCTGCACGAACAACTCGAAGACATCGACGACCTCGCCCAGCGCACCGGCCCAGACACCGACCCCGAGGACACCGGCTGCGCCTGACCCCACTCGACCCCAAACGACCCGCCCCCGACCTCCTCGAAGACCGCCTCGCCGGCATCCACGGCTGCCTGCTCCTCCCGACGAACTCGACGACGAGGATGGCTTCGGCGACGACGAAGACGGGGACGACGAGCACGCCGGACAGCCCTGCATCGACCGCAGCCGATTCACCCGCCTCGTCCGCGAAGCCGCAGCCACCCGCCACGACCGGCTCATCTGACCATCCGGTCTGGCCGCACGAGTAGCACCTCCGGTCTGCACGCAACCTCCGCAAGGGCACATCCAGGCACGGGCCAGCCGACGGGATGCTCCCCGACGTCGGCACGCCCACCCTCCTCGGCCGGGAGCCGACGGTGACCCGTCCGAGCCGATTTCTAGTAACACTGCGTAACCAAATCGAGGTCACGGGACACCCCAGCCCGCAGGCCGAACAGGCACCAGGGAGCCGGATTCATCTATCACTTTGCATGAGCATCCGTCAATAGAAAGTGATCCCGACTTCCCTCTCGCACGGCCGCCGCTTCAGGCCCCCTCCGGGGCGCGCTTTGGGGCTCATGGTTACGCACGGTAGTAGTTTTCGGGTACTCGCGCCGCCCGTCCAGGGTAGCGCGGCGGTCCTCCCATGTATTGGCACGCCCAGGTGCGGGCCCTCACCGCGAGCCGCAGGTCAGGAGCCTGATTCGGCGTTGGTGATCGCATGGTGGTCGCAGACCACCATCGGGGCAGTGCCTTGGTAGCCTCCGCGGGTCGATCAAGGGACCAACTGCCGCAGGAGGCTCGGGAAGTGCGCAAGTCAGGACGGCCAGGCCGGGTCTACCGCCGATGCGGGTGCCGAGACGCCGACCGGCGTCAACTCGGCGCCGGGTGCCCGCGCCTGGCCGAGGAGGGGCACGGCACGTGGACGTTCGCCGTCGACATCCCCTCCCTCACGGGCCGCCGGCGCACGATACGTCGCGGCGGCTTCGAGGACGAGTGGTACGCCGAGACGGCGCTGCGGCGCTTCCTTGAAGGGCGGCAGCTGGGGTTCGACGCCGACCCGCACGAGACGGTCGCCGTCTACCTCACCAAGTGGCTCAAGGGCATGGAGTTCCTACTCAAGCCCACCACCTACGCCCGCTACCGCACCTACGTGCTCTGCGAGTTGATACCCGTCTTCGGCAAGCTTCGCCTGGAGGAACTCGCCCACGACCACATCTCCGCCTACGCCCACGAGCAGCTCGACGCCGGCCGCGGACGCCAGGCCGTCTACCACTGCCTCGCCACCCTCTCCAGCGCCCTGGGCACGGCCGTGCGCACCCACCGCCTGCCGTTCAACGCCGCCCAGCCCCTGCCCATGCGCAGGCCCCGCCCCGATGAACGCGTCCCCTGGACCGCGGAGCAGGCTGTCGCCTTCCTCTCCCACTGCCGCAATGTCGACCCCGCCTTCGCCGACCTCTTCGAGGTCATCATCGGAACCGGCCTGCGCAAGGGCGAGGCACTCGGTCTCCAGCGCCCGTGCGTGCGCCTCGACGACCGCGTCATGTACATCCGCCACACCCTGTCCGCGGTCGACAACCACGAACTCGTCCTGACCGCACCGAAGACGAAGAAGAGCCGCAACTGGGTGCCCCTATCCGAACGAGTCGCCGCCACCCTCCAGCGCGCCATGGACCGCAGCACCTCCACCGTCAACGGCCACGTCTTCCAGGGCCCCGACGGCCGGCCCCTCCACCCGGCCGCCGTCCGCCGGCGCTTCCACGAGCTGCGCGAACAGGCCGGACTGCCCCACGTCACCATCCACGACCTGCGTCACCTCGCCGCCACCCTCGCCCTGGAGGGCAACGTCTCCATGGCCGTCATCTCCAAGACCCTGCGGCACTCCACCCTCTCCACCACCGCGAACATCTACAGCCACCTGACCTGGGACGTCGCCAGAGCCGCCGTGAACACCATCGAGGCAAGGCTCCACCTCGTCGAAGCCCGAACCCAGCACGGACCCGACACCCAGGGCCACGACGCCGGCCTGCCGAACCCACTGTTCAGCCACGCGGCCTGACGGCCCCACCGCCGAAGCCGGCCCGGCGCTCCTGGCCGCTCCGGCCACCAGGGCCGACAAGCAACCGGGATTCCCGGCTCATAGCTGACACCCGATAAACGTACGGCCCGTCGCAACAGATGACGCCGCAAGTTCTGTCGGCATGCCTGCTTCCCGCGAATCCTGGCCCATTTCCGCGCCGAAGAGGCGACCAGTCCGCGATCGATGCCAAGCGGATTCCCAGATGAACGAACAAATGCCCCGTCACGACCAGGCCGGAGGGGCCAGGCCTGCGGAAACGTGCTCAGCGAGGCGATGTGAACGAGCGTTCACGACCACATTGCGACCACCAAAGGAAAAAGCCACTTCCATCGTTTTGATAGAAGTGGCTTCCGACCTGCGAAAACGCTGGTCGGGACGACAGGATTTGAACCTGCGACCCCTTGACCCCCAGTCAAGTGCGCTACCAAGCTGCGCCACGTCCCGTGGTCTCGCGGCCCCGGCGGAGCCTGGGGGGCTCTGCTGTGGGCTTCTCGACCTTGTCGGCCGGTTGTCCCGGCGACGAGGAAAACAATACAGCACGTCGGGGGGTGCTCGCTGCAGGGTTGTGGCGTCGGGGTCAGGGGGTGGGGTGGCGGGCGTCGTAGCGGAGGAAGGCGGGGCGGCGGGCGGCGAGGAGGAGGGTGGCGGCGACGCAGGCGAGGCCGCCGGTGACGACGGAGACGGTCGGGCTGGTGAGGGAGGCGACGGCGCCGGACTCGAAGTCGCCGAGGCGGGGGCCGCCCGCGACGATCACGATGAAGACGCCCTGGAGGCGGCCGCGCATCTCGTCCGGGGCGGCGACCTGCATCATCGTGTTGCGGAAGATCATGCTGATGGTGTCGGCGCAGCCGGCGGCGGCGAGCAGGAGGAGGCCGAGCCAGAGGTTGCGGACCAGGCCGAAGGTGGCGATGGCCAGGCCCCAGGCGATCACGGCGGCCAGGACGGCGGCGCCCTGGCGGTGGATGCGGCCGACCCAGCCGGAGAAGAGGGCGCCGGCCAGGGCGCCGACGGCGGGGGCGGCGGCGAGCAGGCCGACGGTGCGGGCGTCGCCGCCGTAGAAGGTGACGGCGAGGGCCGGGAAGAGGGCGCGCGGCATGCCGAAGATCATGGCGGCCAGGTCGGCGAGGAAGCTGGTGCGGAGGTTGGGCTGCTCGCGCAGGAAGCGGAGGCCGTCGAGGACGGAGGCCCGGCCCTTGCGGTCGCCGAGTGGGCGCATGGCGGGCAGGCGCCACATCGCGTAGAGGGTGGCGCCGAAGGCGACGGTGTCGACGAGGTAGGCGGCCTGGACGCCGTAGGCGCCGATCAGGAGGCCGCCGAGCATGGGGCCGACGGTGAGGCCGAGGTTCATGCTGACGGTGTTGAGGGCGTTGGCGGCCGGGAGCTGGTGGGCGGGGACGAGACGCGGGATCATCGCCGAGCGGGCGGGCGAGGCGAGTGCGAAGAAGGCCGCCTGGAGGGCGACGGCCGCGTAGAGGATCGCGACGAGGCCGAGGCCGGCGAGCGCCTGGGCGGCCAGGACGGCGGAGACGACGGCGAGGCCGGCCGCGCCGATCAGGCCGAGGCGGCGGCGGTCGGCGGTGTCGGCGACGGCGCCGCCGTAGAGGCCGAAGGCGACCAGCGGGACGAGGGAGAAGAGGCCGACCAGGCCGGTGGCGAAGGTGGAGCCGGTCAGGTCGTAGACCTGGACGGAGACGGCGACCGCCGTCATCTGCTGGCCGACCGAGGAGACGGACTGGCCGAACCAGACCCGGCGGTAGTCGGCGTGGTCGCGCAGGGGGCTCAGGTCGGCGAAGGCGCCGCGGGCGAGTCGCCGATACAAAGGGGAGGAGGGGGAGGAGGAGGGGGAGGAGGGGGAGGAGGGGGAGGAGGAAGCGGAGGGGGGCGGGGCGGGCGGCGAGTCCCCGTCGGCCGCGGAATTGGCAGGATGATTGGTCGACACAGTCCCCCATCGTCGCCCCGCCCGCCCGGGCGGCCGACACCGGGGTGGGGTGGCCCGCGGCGGCGGGTGCCGGTGTCAGCGCGGGCCGACGTTCTCCAGGATCCGGTCCAGGAGCGTCGAGAGCTGGGCGACCTCCTGGTCACTGAGGCCCTTGAGCATGTCCTGCTGGCTGCGCACCGCGACGGAGGAGATCCTGCCGTACAGCTCCTCGCCCTCGGGTGCGATCTCCACGGTCGCCGCCCGGCGGTCGGCGCCGGTGCGCTTGCGGACGACCAGGCCGCGCCGCTCCATCGACTCCAGGTGACGGGAGAGGGTCGGGCCCTCGATGCTCAGGTACTGGGCCAGCACGCGCTGGATCATCGGGCCCTCCAGCTTCAGGGCGGCGAGCACCGTCCAGGCCGCGAAGGTCGCGCCGGACTCGGCGAGGCGCTCCTCGAAGAACGCCCGGCAGGACTTCGCGGTCAGGTGCAGCTTCGGCGCGACGCTGCTCCGCAGCCACGTCGGGCCGGCGTCCGCCTCGGCGGCCACCCGTTCTGCGCTCGGCCGGCCGGGCATCCGAATCTCCCATCGTCACGACATCCCCCGCGCAGCGTATCGCCGCCCGGTGTCGCGACCGGCCCCGCGGTGTCGTGACCAGCCCCGGGCGAGCGCACCGGGCGCCCGGGAGAGCACACCGGGCGCCCTGCGGGGGTATCCGCTCAGCGCGGGACGACGCGGAACACCGGGATGTCCCGCGCGGCCCGCTCGAAGCTCTCCGGGCGCCTGTCCGGCACCACCCCGTTCTTCACGAAGATGCCCGCGCCCATCGGGACCTGGATCGGGAAGCGGCGGACGATCGGCCCGCGCTCGTGCGGCGGCACCTCCACCAGCCCGACCCGCCGCGCCTTGCGCCCGCGGACCAGCACCCCCTCCCCCGCCGCCCGGACGTTCCTCACCCAGTCCGACCCGGGGAACGCCTGGAGGATGTACACCTCGCCGTCGACCTCCACCGGAGCGACCGGATTGGTGTACTCCCGGCCGGATGTGCGGCCCCTGACCTTCAACAGCCGCATCGGACCGACCGGCAGGCCTATCCCGTGGAAGATCTCCAGCATCCTGTTGCCGAACCTCTGGAACCCGGTGACCCGGACGCGAGCGGTGGTGGACATGGGCGTGCTCCCCCTCAAAGAACATAGATAGCTTGCTACTTAATTAGGGTGGCACGCCCCACAGGGGCTGTCAACGAGAACCCCCGCCGGTACCGGGGGGTACCGACGGGGGTGGCGCCACAGGGACGGGGCGGCGCGGGGTGGTGCCCCGCGCTACCGGGTGAGGACCTGCTTCTCGCCGGCCTCCACCGCGAAGTCCAGCCGGTTGCCGGGCGGCGGGAACGGGCAGATGAAGTGGTCCGCGAAGGCGCACGGCGGCAGGTAGGCGCGGTTCAGGTCCAGCACCGTCCGCCCCTCCTCGTCCGGCGCGGGCAGCGTGATGAAGCGGAACCGATAGGTGTCCCGGCCGCTGGTGGCGTCGGCGATCACACCGCTCAGGCCGCCGGCCGAGCCGCTGACCGTCAGCGTGCGGTGCTCGCCGGCGACGGTGAACTCGATCCGCCCGGCGACGGACAGCGGGCGCTCCTTGCCGTCGGCGTTCGGGACGACGACGGACTGCGCCTGCTGCTCCTCGAACGGGGTGAAGACTGCGGGGACGGCCCACTCCGGCGCGTAGGGATAGGCGGAGATCCCGGCGAACGCGGCCCGCCGGGGCGCCTCGGGGTCGAAGACCCGCAAGGCCAGCTCGCCCTCGCGCTCGATCGGCACCAGCAGCAGCCCGCCCAGCGAGGCGGTGTCCGCCGCCGGGTCGGTGTCCGGACGCAGCAGCGCCTCACCGTCGACGGGAGCGTCCGCCCTCGCGACGACCAGGCCGTCGGACGCCGCCACGCGGACCCGGACCCCCTCCGCGTCGGTCCACCAGGCCCCGGGCAGGCCGGGGATCTCCGTGGGCTCGGGCTCCAGCCAGTACGTGCCGGTGAGCGCCAGCTGACCGTGCGGGGCGCTGACCGTCGCAGTCCGCCGATCGCTCCAGTGCTTCCATTCCTCCGCGGCCGTCGCCGTCATCGGCTCGCCCTCCCACAGTGCTCCAGGGCCCGCCGGGCGGGCCGTCCGTTCTCCGTCACTCCATCGAACATCCGGCATCCGGGCCGGGCATTCCCTGCGCCGGATTCCTTCGTACGACCGTCACACCGCTCAACGCACCGGCACACCGCTCAACGCGCCGGTCACATTGCTCGATGTATCAGTCATACCGCGCAACACACCGGTCGTACCCGTTCCACCCGACTCCTCGGTCGCTCAGTCCTTGATCCGGCGGAACAGGCCCTCCTGCACCACCGACACCACCAGCTGGCCGCTGCGGTCGAAGATCTCCCCGCGCGCCAGGCCCCGGGCACCGTGGGAGATCGGGGACTCCTGCTGGTAGAGCAGCCAGTCGTCGGCCCGGAAGGGGCGGTGGAACCACATCGCGTGGTCGAGGGAGGCCATGTCGAAGTGGCGGGTGCCCCAGAGCGGCTCCACGGGGGCACGGACGGCGTCCAGCAGGGTCATATCGCTCGCGTAGGTGAGCGCGCACACGTGGATCAGCGGGTCGTCGGGCAGTTCGCCGTTGGTCCGCAGCCAGACGCCGCTGCGCGCCTCGACGCCGGCGAGCTCCTCGGTGCTCCAGCGCAGCCGGTCGACGTAGCGGATGTCGAAGGGCTGGCGCCGGCTGATGAACGGGGGCAGCTCGCCGAGCCGGGAGCCGACCTCGTCCAGCGCACTGGGCAGCGTCTCGGGGGCCGGCACCGCGGGCATCGGGAACTGGTGCTCGATGCTGTCCGGCTCCGGGGCGTGGAAGTCGGCGGTCAGCGCGAAGATCGACCGGCCGCCCTGGATCGCCAGCACCCGGCGGGTGGTGAACGAGCGGCCGTCGCGCAGCCGGTCCACCTGGTAGACGATCGGCACGCCCGGCACGCCGGGGCGCAGGAAGTAGGCGTGCAGCGAGTGGACCGGCCGGTCACCGTCCACGGTGCGCCCCGCCGCGACCAGTGCCTGGCCGGCGACCTGCCCGCCGAACGTGCGCTGCAGCGCCTCCTCGGGGCTGCGCCCGCGGAAGATGTTCAGCTCGATCTGCTCAAGGTCCAGCAGCGCGACGAGATCGTCGACGGGGGTACCCATGGAACACGTCCTCTCCGGGCCGCCGCCCGACCGGAGGTCTTCCGCCCGGCTGCCGCAACCCGTTCTCTCGAATTCTCCAGCTCAATCGAATTCTTCAGCGAGCCGGGGCATTCCCCACCGAGGGGCCACGAACGTCGATTCACTCGAACGAGGTCGAACACGGCGCTCCGCGGCGCGGCGAGGGACACCGCCGCACACCGCAGGAGGGTCGGAGAACACCGGTGCGGGGTCGGAGAAGACCGCAGGAGGACCGGATCGGACCGGAGCGGACCGGAGAAGACCGCCCGCACGGCAGGGCGTCCTCAGAGCCCCGACTGCCGCACCGTGATGTTCAGCCGCCCGGTCAGCCCCAGCCCCAGCGCCGGATCCGCCGTCCCGGGCAGGGTCCGCGTCACGCCGTGGTACGCGAACCGGGCCGGGCCGCCGAACACCAGCAGGTCCCCGCTGCGCAGTTCCAGATCGGTCCACGGCCTGGTCCTGGTCTCGGTGTTGCCGAGCCGGAAGACACACGTGTCGCCGAGGGAGAGCGAGACCACCGGGGCGTCCGTCCGCTCGTCGCGGTCCTGGTGCAGGCCCATCCGCGCGCCGTGCGGGTAGTGGTTGACGATCGCGATGTCCGGCGCGTAGCCGGCCGCGCCCGCGACCCCGCCGACGGCCGCGCCGTACGCCTCCGCCACCGCCCGCCGCGCCAGCTCCCCGAGCCCGGGCGGGAACGGCTTGACCGGCGCGCCGTCCTCGGCGGCGCGGGAGTAGCCGTACGGGTACCAGTGCCACCCCAGGCTGACCATCCGTACGGACATCAGCCCGCCGGTGGGCATCCGGACGGTGTGCATCCCCGCGGGCGGGCGGGCCCACGCCCGGCAGGCGTCGACCAGCCGCCGCTGCGCCTCCGGGTCCAGCCAGCCCGGGAGCAGCACGGCGCCGGGCGCCGGCTCCGAACGCCCGCGCCCGGGGTCGGCATCGTGGGGGCCGCCGAACAACTCGCCCTGGGTCACTCCCCCATCCTCGCGCAGGCCTCCGACAACGGCTCCGGACGCGGGAGCGGCCCGCACGCCGACGGCCGCCTCCCCACCGTGCGGCGGGAAGGCGGCCGAGGAACCGGTCGGCCCGGATGGCCCGGACGGCCCGGTCCAGCCGGTCGGACCAGAAGGACCGGTCGGGCCGGACGGATCAGACGGATCAGACGGCGAGGGTCTGGCCCGGGAAGATCAGGTTCGGGTTGGCACCGATGACCTTGGCGTTCTTGGTGTACAGGTCGTGCCAGTCGACGCCCTGCGCGGCGGCGATGGTGCTCAGGGTGTCGCCGGCCTTGACGGTGTAGGAGCCGTTGGCCTGCTTGGCAGCCTTCGCGGTCCAGCCCTTGTCCGCCTTCGCGGCCTTGGGGGCCTCGGCGGCCTTCGGAGCGGCGGCGGCCTTGGGGGCCTCGGCGGCCTTCGGGGCGGCCTTCGGAGCCTCGGCGGCCTTCGGCGCGGCCGGCTTCGGGGTGGCGGCCGGGGCGGCCGGCTTGGCGGCGGGGGCGGTGGCCGCCGGGGCGGAGGTGTCGACCGCGGCGGCGGCGCCGCCCTTGGTCAGACCGGCCTTGACGGAGCAGACGGGCCAGGCGCCCGGGCCCTGCGAGGCCAGGACCTTCTCGGCGACGGCGATCTGCTGCGCCTTGGTGGCCAGGTTGGCCTGCGGGGCGTAGGCGGTGCCGCCGAAGGCGGCCCAGGTGCTGGAGGTGAACTGCAGACCGCCGTAGAAACCGTTGCCGGTGTTGATGGCCCAGTTGCCACCGCTCTCGCACTGGGCGACGGCGTCCCAGGTCGACACGGAGGCGGCGGAGGCCGAGGTGGCCGTGACGAGGCCGGCCACCGGCAGGGCCGCGACAGCGGCGCCCGCCACGACAGCCATCCGGACGCGGTTGCGCTTGGTGGCGGAGGTGGTGGTGGCAGCGGCGAGCTCGTTACGGAAGGTCATGGGGTTCCTCTCGACAGCCCCGGGCGGGCATGCGGAACCAAGCCCTGGAAGAGGACTGGAATCGCTCACCGCGTCCGTCGGGCGGCCGGAGACGTGTCGGACGTCCCGCGCCGCCCCTGGCCACCCGCCACGCACCGGCGACCTGTTCGAGCGGTCGCATCGGCGGGCACGGCCGGCGCCGGCGAACCGGCGGGCTGTGCGTCGGGGGTGAACCCGGGTGGTGCTCGTTGCACCGCCAAAGAAGCTACGAGTCGGCCGCCGGGGATCCAAACAATGACGGGTCTCCCCAGCTCAGCAGGGCATTACCGGCGGTAACCTCCCGACATTCGCGCCCCAATTGTCCGTTTTAGGCGTCATTTCCTAGATCAAACATCCGCAGGCCGTGGCTCACCTCACACTTCGATTCCGGCAGTCCCGCCACCGAGATCGACACATTGCGATGCCTTCAGCACCCTCCGCGATCGAATCCGAGGCAATTCCCGTCACCCCGACCCCCCACCCGTGACCCCTGCCACAAGGGCCCGTTGGAAAGGGCGGCCGGGCCGAACCCGCCGCCGGCTCGAACGGAACCGGCTCTCCGCCCGCCCGTCCGCCCGCCCCCTCCGACCCCCGACACCGCACCGAGGAGACACCCAGTGCCGCGCATGCTCGACGTCAGCGACGAGGTCCGTTCCGAGATCGGCGACGACGAGGCCGACCGCCTGCTCGGCGGCGCCCACGCGCCCGACAGCTACGAGTGCACCTCCTGCCGCACCCCCGGCGACGCGTTCCAGGAGCCCACCAGCACCGTGCTGTTCGTCGGCGAGGAGACCGCGGTGCTGGCCTTCGCGCACGCCCGCTGCATCCCCTCCCAGGTGGTCCCGGTCTCGGAGGAGCAGTTGGCGGGCGCCGTCCGCAGCATCAGCCAGGCCCAGGGCGACCCCGCCTTCGGGCCGGACGCCGCCGCCCACCCGCAGCCCTCGGTCCCCGCACCGGCCCCGGCCCCCACCCCGAACGCCGGCCGGCCCGGCGCTCCCGGCCAGGCCGCGATCCTCGGCATCACCTGCGGGCTGGTCCTGCACGGCGACGCCGGTCACGCCTCGCTGGTCGTCGAGCCGACCGGGCCGGTCGGCCGACCGGGCAACACCACCGGCGAGGACGAGTTCCTCGACCTGCTCCAGGACGCGGGCTTCCAGCCGGTCCTCGACCTCGACAAGACGCCGGACCAGCTGCCCGGCTGGTCCGTGCTGGTCGCGATGGGCAAGCTGCACGCGATCCTCCAGCCCGCGGCGGCCGGGGGCAGCACCGGCTGGTGGCAGGCCCACCAGCCGCTCCAGGTGACCGACGCCTGGCGGTTCGCCGCCAACCAGCTCGGCGAGGTCACCATGTACGCGGTCCCTGCCGGGACGGTGGGCCGACAGCCGCGCGAGGACCTGCTGCGCCAGGCCCTGGAGCGGGCGGTGGCGCTGGGTCAGGTGGTCGCCGCCTCCCTCCCGCTCGCCGGCACCTGAGCCGCGAGCGGGTCGACCGTACCGCCCGCACCCCCGCCCCACCCCGTCCCCCGCCGCGGGGCCGCCTCCCGACCGGCCCCGCGGCCACGGCCGTGCCCGCGCCCGCGTCCGCCCACCCGCATCCCCCGGCGCCCTCGCTCGTTGGGCCCTGCGTGTACAGCTACGACGGCCCCGCCGCCCCCCGGCGGTCCACCACCGCCTCCCGCGCGATCCCGGGCATGCGCCCCTCGTACGACGCGGAGCACCCGCACTCGGCGACGCCGATCTACGACGAGCTGTACTCCGAGTACCGCCGGCTCTTCCGCGCGCTGCCAGGCGACCGCTCCGGCGAGGAGGAGCTGGCGTTCACCGGCTTCGCCGTCCGGGACGCCGCCCCGACGCGCACCGACCCCCGCCCGTACCCGCCGCAGCACCAGTCCTTCCACACCTACGCGGGCCAGGCGATCGGCATCCCGCAGTTCATGCCCGGCCGGCCGGGCGGAGCCGACCACTCCGGGCAGTCGGACCAGGGCTTCGCGCACACCGGCGGCGCCCCCCACCCGGGCAACCCCGGCCACCCGGGCCACCCGCACGACCACGGCCCCGCCCACGCGAGCCACACCGCCGGCCACCCGGCGAGCCCGTACACCACCGGCTTCCAGGCCGCCCCCTCCCCCGGCCGACCGCCGGGCGCCCCGACGAGCCCGCATTCGGCCGGCCACGCGGGCAGCGGTCAGACCGGCACCGGCCACGCGGGCGCCGGCCAGGGCTGGGTCGCCGCCGGCTACCTCGGCACCGTCCCGCCGCCGGTGTCCGCGCACGTCCCCGCGCCGGCCCCGGTGACGGTGCCGGTCCCGGCACCCGCCCCGGCCGTGGGCACCGCCTTCGGCGCGGGCGACCGGGGCACCACCGGCGGCGGCCGCCACCGCAGCCTGCTCTCCCTCCCGCCGGGCCGCAGCGGCGAGCACCACTGACCGGGTCCCGCGCACCGCAGCACAAGGCGCAGGGCACAGGGCACAGGGCACAAGGCACACAGCGCAAGGCACACAGCGCAAGGCACACAGCGCAAGGGCCCCGCCGCCCGGTCCCGAGACCGGCCGACGGGGCCCTTGCGCACCGTCTGCTCCTGCTACCCCTACTTCTTCTTGCGCTTCTCCCGCACCCGCACCGAGATCGAGATCGGCGTGCCGACGAAGCCGAACTCCTCACGCAGCCGGCGCTCGACGAACCGGCGGTAGCCCGCCTCCAGGAAGCCCGAGGCGAACAGCACGAAGCGCGGCGGACGAATGCCCGCCTGGGTGCCGAACAGGATGCGCGGCTGCTTGCCGCCGCGGATCGGGTGCGGGTGGGCGGCCACCAGCTCGCCGAGGAAGGCGTTCAGCCGCGCGGTCGTGATGCGGGTCTCCCAGCCCTCCAGCGCGGTCTCGATCGCCGGGACGAGCTTCTCCATGTGGCGCCCGGTCTTCGCCGAGACGTTGACGCGCGGGGCCCACTGCACCTGGACGAGGTCGCGCTCGATCTCGCGCTCCAGGTAGTAGCGGCGCTCCTCGTCGAGCTGATCCCACTTGTTGTAGGCGATGACGACGGCGCGCCCGGCCTCGACGGCCATCGAGATGATCCGGGTGTCCTGCTCGGCGAGGGTCTCGCTGGCGTCCACCAGGACGACCGCGACCTCGGCCTTGTCCAGCGCGGCGGCGGTGCGCAGCGAGGCGTAGAAGTCGGCGCCCACGGTCAGGTGGACCCTGCGGCGGATACCGGCGGTGTCGACGAACTTCCAGGTCTTGCCGCCGAGCTCGATCAGCTCGTCGACCGGGTCACGGGTGGTGCCGGCCAGCTCGTTGACGACCACCCGCTCCTCGCCGGCGACCTTGTTGAGCATGCTGGACTTGCCGACGTTCGGCCGGCCGATCAGCGCGATGCGGCGCGGGCCGCCGGGGGCGGCGTCGCCGAAGGTCTGCGGCGGGGCCTCGGGCAGCGCGGCCATCACGGCGTCGAGCAGGTCGCCGGAGCCGCGGCCGTGCAGGGCGGAGACGGGGAACGGCTCGCCGAGGCCGAGCGACCAGAGGTAGGCGGCCTCGGCCTCGGTGGACGGGCCGTCGACCTTGTTGGCGCAGAGCACGGTCGGCTTGCCGGCCCGGCGGATGATCTTGATCAGGGCCTCGTCGGTGTCGGTGGCACCGACGGTGGCGTCGACGACGAACAGGACCGCGTCGGCCTGCTCGATGCCGAGTTCGGCCTGGGCGGCGACCATGGCGTCGATGCCGAGGACGTCGATCTCCCAGCCGCCGGTGTCGACGACCTTGAAGCGGCGGCCGTTCCAGGCGGCCTCGTAGGTGACCCGGTCGCGGGTGACACCGGGCTTGTCCTCGACGACGGCCTCGCGGCGGCCGATGATGCGGTTCACCAGGGTCGACTTGCCGACGTTCGGGCGGCCGACGACGGCCAGCACCGGCAGCGGGACGTGGCTGCCGTCACCGAGGCCGTCGACGTCGTCGAGGTCGAAGCCCTCCTCGGCGGCGAGCGCCATGAACTCGGCGTACTCGGAGGCGTCCAGCTCGCCGTGGCCGGCGGTGGAGTGCTCTGCGGTCATGTTCGTACTGTCCGTTTCCCGGCCCGGCCCTTCCCAGGGACGTGCCGTGCGTACCTGCCCCTCCGGGGCAGCGCGAATGGTTCCGGGTGCCACCACGGCACCCTGTTCATCGGATGATCAGCCCGACGGACGGCTCTCAGCCGTCCACCGGCATCCTCGGTCGTTCCCAGCCGTTCCCGGTCGTTCCCGGCCGTTCTCAGGCGGCCGAGAGCGCGGCCCCGGCCCGCTCCGCCACCAGCGCGGTGATCCGGTCGATCACCTGCTCCAGGCTGAGCGCGCTGGTGTCCACCAGGACCGCGTCCGCGGCCTGGGCGAGCGGGGCGGTCGCCCGCGAGGAGTCCGCCGCGTCCCGGCGCGCGAGGTCGGCGGCCATCGCGGTGATGATCGCCTCGTCCACGCCCTTGGCCCGCAGCTCGGCGGCCCGGCGCTCGGCGCGGGCCGTCTCGGAGGCGGTCAGGAAGATCTTGACGGTGGCGTCCGGGAACACCACGCTCCCCATGTCCCGGCCCTCGGCGACGATGCCACGGGCGGCGACCGCGGCGCAGCCGCGCTGCAGCTCCACCAGCCGGGCCCGCACCGCCGGCACCGCGGCGACGGCGCTGACGTGCGCGGTCACCTCGGGGCCCCGGATCGGGGCGGCGACGTCCCGGCCGTCGACGGTGATGGTCGGGCCGTCCGCGTCCGTGCCGGACACGATGACCGGCTTGCCGCACGCGACGGCCACCGCCTCCGGGTCGTTCACGTCGACGCCGTTGGCCAGCATCCACCAGGTCATCGCCCGGTACATGGCACCGGTGTCCAGGAAGCTCAGGCCCAGCCGGGCGGCGACCGCCCGGGAGACGGTCGACTTGCCGGAGCCGGAGGGTCCGTCGATGGCGACGACGACCGGGGCGTGCGCTCGGTCGGCAGTGTCCACGGCGCGAACCTCTCTCTGATCTCTGAACATGGCAACCCGCACTGCGGGGAAGCCGGGGATGGTCTCCCCCAAGGTTAATGGACCGCCGACCGACCCGGACCCGCCGGTGACCGGCCGACTCCGCCCCGGCCCGAACCGGACCCCGGCCCGCCTTCCCGGCCGCCGCCGGCCGGCCCGACAGACCGACCGACGGGCACCCGTCAGTCCCGGACGCTCCACCCGCTCGCCCGCAGCGCCGCCGTCAGCGGCCGCACCGCCCCCGGGGCCACCGACAGCTGCACGAAGCCCACCTGCTGCCCGGTGGAGTGCTCGATGACGACGTCCTCGATGTTCACGCCCGCCGCACCGACCTCGCCGAACAGCCGGCCCAGCTCACCGGGCTGGTCCCCGAGGACCACGGCGACCGTCTCGTACCGGGTGGGCGGGGCGCCGTGCTTGCCGGGGATCCGGGCCTGGCCGGTGTTGCCGCGCCGCATGACCGCCTCGATGCCCGCCGCGCCACCGCGCCGCTCGGCCTCCTCGGCGGCCTGCAGGGCGCGCAGCGCCGTGACGGTCTCGCCGAGGTCGGTGGCCACCTCCTCCAGCACGTCGGCGACCGCGCCGGCGTTGGCGGAGAGGATGTCGACCCACATCGCGGGGTTGGAGGCGGCGATCCGGGTCACGTCCCGCACACCCTGGCCGGAGAGCCTTATGGCGGTCTCGTCGGCCTTCTCCAGCCGGGCGGCGACCAGCGAGGAGAGCAGCTGCGGAGCGTGCGAGACCAGGGCGACCGCGCGGTCGTGCGCCGCGGCGTCCATGACGATCGGCACGGCGCCGCAGAGCGCGACCAGTTCGAGGACGGCGTTCAGCGTCTCGGTGTCGGTGTCGGGGGTCGGCGTGAGCACCCAGGGCCGGCCCTCGAAGAGGTCCGCGCGGGCGGCCAGCGGGCCGGACCGCTCCCGCCCGGCCATCGGGTGGCTGCCGATGTAGTGGACGGTGTCGCAGCCGAGCGCGGCGACCTCGGCCCGCGGGCCGGCCTTCACGCTGGCGACGTCGGTGTAGCTGCGCGCCAGGCCGCGGCGCTGGCAGTCGGCGAGCACCTTGCCGACCAGCGCGGGCGGGACGGCGATGATCGCGAGGTCGACCGGCCCGTCCGCGGGCTCGGTGGTCCCGGCCCCCAGCGAGGCGGCGGTGCGGGCGGCGTCCGGGTCCGCGTCCTCCAGATGGACGGTCAGGCCCCGTCCGGTGAGGGCGAGCGCGGCGGAGGTGCCGATGAGTCCGGTACCGACGACGGCGGCTGTACGCATGGCGGGGTGGCTCTCCTCACGGAACCGCGCGGGACGCGGCGACTGCGGGGACGGGGGACGGATCGCCCCCATCCTCCCCCATCACCGCCACCGCCCGTGCCGCAACCGCACCGCCGCCCCCGACCGTCCCCCCTCACGCGGCCCGCGCCACCGGGCGCCCGCCGCGCCGCCCGCACGCCGCGCACGGGGAACACCGGCGACGCGGGCGCCGCCGCACGGCAGGATGGGCCGCCGACGGTACGCGACGAAGGGGTTGGCCGGGTGAACGATCAACACAGCAGCGACCAGCATCGACCGCACGACGACAGCACCACCGACAGCACCACCGACCGGGCCACCGTCCCCACCGTGCCCTCGGTGCTGGACGCCGTGGTCGTCCACGCCGTCGGCGCGGTCTGCCGCCGCCGGGCCCGGACGGCCCTGCCCCCGGGCGGACGGCTCCGGCTGACCGGCCTGCCCGAGGGGCTCGACGAGCGCTCACTGCGCGCCCGCGTCCTCGCGGGCCCGGCCGGCACCGCCGTCACCGAGGCCCGTCTGGAAGCCGTCGCCGAACTCCGCGAGCCCTCCGAACTGCCCGAGCTGCGCCACCGGTTGGAGGCCGCCGAGGAGCACGGCGCGGCCCTGCGCGAGCAGCACCGCCGGGTCCTCGCCGCCATCGCCGAGACCGCCGCGCTGCGCGCCGTCCCGCCGCCCCGCCGACGCGACGAACCGCTGCGCCGCACCCCCGCCGACGCCTGGCTGGAGCTGGCCGAGTTCGTCGACGAGCGCCTCACCGCCCTCCACGAGCGCGCCGGGCGGCTGAACCGCGAGCTGGAACTCGCCGACCACGAGATCCTGGTGCTCAACGAGGAGGTCGCCCGGCTGTCCCCCGACGGGTGGCACGAGCCCGTCGAGACCACGACCACCGCCCTGCTCACCCTCACCGCCCCCGCCGCTCCCGAGGACGCCCCCACCGAGCTGGACATCGAACTGGAGTACACCGTCCGGACCGCCCGCTGGGTGCCCTCGTACCGGCTCTCCTACCGCCAGGGCGCCGACACCGGCCACCTCCTGCTGCGCGCCTCGGTCGCCCAGCAGACCGGCGAGGACTGGACCGGCGTGCGCCTCGCCCTCTCCACCGCCGACCTCGACCGCCGCACCGACCTGCCCAGGCTGCGCTCGCTGCGGATCGGCCGCAGCCAGCCGCCCCCGCCGCCCTCCGGCTGGCGCGAGCCCCCGGCCGGCCTGGCCGACCTGTTCACCGGCTACGACGCGGCCGGCCCGGCGCCGATCGAACCCGGCCGGCTGCTCGGCGGCGCCGCCGGCGGTGGCACGTTCGCCGCCGAACCCCGGCTCTCCGTCCCGGTCGCCCCCGTCGCCGCCGCGGCCCCGCTCCCGCCGCCGGCCGCGGCCCCGCGGCCCCCCGGGGGGCCCGCCCGCGCCCGCGCCCGCGGCGGCCTGCGCTCCGCCGACGAGCCGTTCGAGCCGTTCGAGCCGTTCGAGAGCATCGAGCCGTTCGGACAGGCCGAGCAGGCCGCCTTCGCCGGCTACGGCGCACCGCCGCCCGCCCCCGGCGGCGCCGGCCCGGGCTTCGGCGAGGAGGTCCGCGCCAGGCGGGTCGCCCCCGCCCCGCCCACCGCCCCGTCCGGCCCGCCGGTCCCGGACGAGCAGCTGCTCGACTACCCCGTGCTGGAGCTCTCCGGCCCGGACGCCGCCCCCGGCCGCCGCGGCACCCTGCACCACCCGCCGCTCCGGGCGCACCGCCGACCCGCCGCCGCCCGCCCGGCCCCCGGGCTGCCGGGCCTCCCGCTGCCGCACCACGCCGTGCCGCCGCGCGTCTCGGCCGGCTCCTTCGACCACCGCTTCGACGCCGCCGCGCCCGCCGACCTCCCCTCCGACGCCACCTGGCACACCGTCACCATCGGCGAGATCCCGGTGCGCGTGAGCCCCGAGTACGTCACCGTGCCCGCGGTCGAGGAGCGGGTCTACGCCACCCTGGTGATCGCCAACGACAGCGCGCAGGCCGTGCTCGCCGGACCGGTCGAGGTGACCGTCGACGACCGGTTCCTGCTCACCGCCGCCCTGCCCACCCTCGCCCCCGGCGGTGTGCGCCGACTGGGCATCGGTGTCGCCGAGTCGGTCGAGGTGACGCGCCGTACCGAGCTGCGCGAGTCCACCGCGGGCATGCTGAACAGCAGCACCGTGCTCGACCACCGGGTGCACGTCGAACTGGCCAACCGGCTCGGCCGCCCGGTCACCGTCGAGGTCCGCGAACGGGTGCCGGTCAGCTCCGACGCCGACATCCGGATCGAGGAACGCCCCGGCTGGCACGCACCGGACGAACCGTCCACCGAGTGCCCGCCCAGCACCCGGCTCCGACGGGTCGAGCTGCCCCCCGGCGGCCGGGCCGAGCTGGACGCCGGCTACCAGATCAGGATCCCGGCCGGAAAGGCCATCGTCGGCGGAAACCGGAGGAACTGAACGATGACCGTCACCCCCCTCCCCGTCACCCCACGGCCCGCGACGCCGCTGCCCGTCACCGCCGTCACCTGTCTGGAGGACCGCGCCCAGGTCGACCGCACCGCCACCGCCGAGCTCACCGCCGGCGTCCAGCGGCTGCGCCTGGGCCCGCTCACCGCGCTCGCCGTCGACCGCACGCTGCGCGCCGAGTCCGACACCCCGGGCGTGCGCGTCCTGGACGCCCGGATCACCCGCGCCTGGACGCCGCGCGCCCCGCTGCCGCCCGGCCCGGAGGACTCCGAGCTTCGCCACCGGCTGCACGCGCTGGACGAGCGCCGCCGCGCCGAGGAGCAACTGGCCGACCGGCTGGAGGCCCGGCTGGCGCTGCTCGCCCAGCTCTCCGCCGACCTGCTGCGCGAGGTCGGCGAGGGCGCCGGCGTCGGCGAGGTCGAACGCGTCCGCTGGCACCGCGAGCTGGACCGGGTCGACGCCGGGCGCGAGCGCGCCGGCGAGGAGCTGCGCGCCACCCGCTCCCGGCTGCGCGCGCTGGAGCGGGAACGCGCCGCGGCGCTCACCGCCGTCGAGGAGGCCGAGGAGCAGCCCGCCGAGCTGGTCGCCCACCTCGACCTGACCGTCGAGGCCCGGGAGGCCGGGCCCGCCCGGCTGGCGGTGAGCCACCTGGTGCCCTGCGCGCTCTGGCGGCCGTCCTACCGGGCGACCCTGGCCGGGGGCGTGCTGCGACTGGAGTCCGAGGCGGTGGTCTGGCAGCGGACCGGCGAGGCCTGGACCGGCGCCCGGCTCACCTTCTCCACCGCCCGCTCCGCCCTCGCCACCGAGCCGCCCGCGCTCGCCGAGGACGTGCTGACCCTGCGCGAGCGCACCTCCGAGGAGCGGCGCACCGTCGAGGTCGAGCTGCGCGAGGAGACGATCTCCGAGCTGCGCCCGGACGGCGTGCTGCCGGGCGTGGACGACGGCGGCGAGGTGCGGGTGCTGACCGCCCCGGCGCCGGCCACCGTGCCCTCCGACGGACGGGCGCACCGGGTCCCGCTGGGCTCCTCCGAGGGGCCCGCGCACAGCGAGTACGCCTGCGCGCCGGAGCTGTCGCCGCTGGTCACCCAGGTGGTCCGGTTCCGCAACACGGCCGGGCACCCGCTGCTCGCCGGACCGGTCGAGCTGGTCCGCGGCAGCGGGTTCACCGGGCGCGGACGGCTGCCGTTCACGGCGCCGGGCACCGACGTGGAGCTGTCCTTCGGCAGCTCGGACGGCTACCGGGTGGTCCGCGAGACCGACGAGCGGCGCTCGACGGCCGGGCTGAGCCAGCGCTCGGTGACCACCCGCACGGTGCGGCTGCACCTGTCGCGGTTCTCCGGCCCGGAGGAGCGGGACGAGCAGCTGGTCGCGGTGCGCGAGCGGGTGCCGGTCTCCGAGGTGTCCGCGGTGGAGGTGCGGCTGCGCAAGGAGGAGTGCTCACCCGCGCCGGACGCCTTCGACGCCGAGGGCATCGTCCGCTGGGACGTCCCGCTCGGGCCGGGCGCCCGCCGCACGCTCACCCTGGTGTACGAGGTCTCCGCCTCCGGGAAGGTGGCGGGCCTCTGAGCACCGGCCGGGCCCGGGCGTACGAACCTCCGCCCGGGCCCGGGCGTGCGAACCGCCGCCCGGGCGACCGTCCGGGCCCGGCCGGAGCGGGTACAACAGGAGCATGATCCTGCACCTCGCCCCCTTGGACGACTGGCTGGCCGACCCGGGCCGGCCGTACGCGACCGCCTCGCTGCTCACCGACGGGTTCATCCACTGCTCGGCGGACGAGCAGACCGCGCTGGCCGTGGCCAACGCTTTCTTCGCCGACGCCCGCGAACCGCTGATGGTGCTGCTGATCGAGGAGTCGCTGGTGGAACCGATGGTCAAGTGGGAGGCCCCGCACGGCGCACCGCCGCCCGGGGCCACCCCCGGTGTGCTGTTCCCGCACATCTACGGTCGGCTGAACCGCACGGCGGTGCTCGGCCTGGAGAAGGTCGAGCGCGGCCCGGACGGCCGCTGGGCGTCCCTCTCCCCCTGGAGCTGACGCCCCGGCACCGGCCCGGCGCGTCCGCGGCCGGTCCCGCCGCCGCTACAGCCAGCCCCGCTCCCGGGCCGCCATACCGGCCTGGAAGCGGGTGGTGGCGCCCAGCTCGCGCATCAGCGACTGGAGCCGGCGCTGGGTGGTCCGGGCGCTCCAGCCCAGCGAGCGGGCGATCGACTCGTCGGTGAGGCCGGCCGCCAGCAGCCCGAGCAGCTTGCGGTGGTCGGCCTCCGGCTCCAGCGCCCCGTCCACCGCGCCGATCGCGGCCTGCAACTGGACGGCGCGCTCCCACTCGGCCTCGAACAGCGTGTCCAGCGCCTGGAGCAGGGCCGAGGGGTGGATGACGTAGGCGGCGTCGAGGACGCTGTCGCCGACGCTGATCGGGATGATCGCCATCCGGTCGTCCGACATGACCATCTTCATCGGGAGCACCGGCCGGACCCGGGCCTCCTCGCCGTCGGCGACCCCGACCAGGATGTTCTTCTCCAGCCGGCCCGGCCAGGCCACCGCCTCCCGGTCGTAGACGGTCCGGAACCGCACGCCCTCCTTCAGCCGCTGCCGCTGCAGCGGGATGTTGGCCACCGGGTCCTGGATGTAGGGCGGGCAGTCGAAGCCGCGGATCTGGTACTGGCTGGTCCCGGTGATGTGCTCCAGCCGCTGGGCGATCGCCTCGCCCCCGGTCAGCACCTCGACCGAGTGCGCCGGGTCGGTGTAGCGCGAGGCCTCCCGGAAGGCGTCCATCAGCCGGTGCATCTCGGCCCGGGCGTGCCGCAGCTCGGACTCCCGGTGGCCGATCAGCGTGCCGATGGCGACGTCCGGGGCGACCGGCAGGAACCGCTGCCGGTCCACCGGGGCCCGGGTGGCCATGCCCTGCTGGGCGAGCCGGTCCAGGGCCCGCATGCTCTGCTGGACGGTCAGGTCGCAGAGCCCGGCGAGGTCCTCGGCCGTCGACTGCGGGTTGGCCACCAGCGCCGCGTAGACCCGCCCGTCCGGGCCGGCCAGTCCCAGAGCGCTGAGTGGTGCATCGGACACGGCGTCGCTCCCCGTTCGCCTCTCGCCCCGCGCCGGGTGGCGCAGTCCCGCCACCGGGCGGGTCGTGGGCAGGTGGCAATCCTCGGCCACGGATCATCGGGCTGACAAGGTGATCACCGCCGATGCGGCCCGCTTCACAGCAGGACCCGCCGAACGACGGAGGGCCTCCCCGCCGTTCGGCGGGGAGGCCCTCCGGGGGCGGCTGTTACAGCCCGACCTCGCGCATCAGCTGGCCGACCTCGGGGTTGGTCAGCCGGCGCAGCCAGCCGGACTTCTGGTCGCCGAGCGCGATCGGACCGAAGTGGGTGCGCACCAGCTTCTCGACCGGGAAGCCCGCCTCCGCCAGCATCCGGCGGACGATGTGCTTGCGGCCCTCGTGCAGGGTCACCTCGACCAGGTAGTTCTTGCCGACGTTCGAGACGACCTTGAAGCTGTCGGCGCGGGCGTAGCCGTCCTCCAGCTCGATGCCCTTGGCGAGCTGCTTGCCCAGGTCGCGCGGGATCGGCCCCTGGATGGCGGCCAGGTAGGTCTTGGTCACGCCGTACCGGGGGTGGGTGAGGCGGTGGGCCAGCTCACCGTGGTTGGTGAGCAGGATGATGCCCTCGGTCTCGGTGTCCAGGCGGCCGACGTGGAAGAGCCGGGTCTCGCGGTTGGTCACGTAGTCGCCGAGGCACTGGCGGCCGTCCGGGTCCTCCATGGTGGAGACCACGCCGGCCGGCTTGTTCAGCGCGAAGAACAGGTAGGACTGGGTGGCGACGGTCAGGCCGTCCACCTTGATCTCGTCCTTCTGCGGGTCGACCCGCTTGCCCTGCTCGGTGACCCGCTGGCCGTTGACCTCGACCCGGCCCTGCTCGATCAGCTCCTCGCAGGCGCGGCGGCTGCCGATGCCGGCCCGGGCCAGCACCTTCTGCAGGCGCTCGCCCTCGGGCTCGCCGAAGGTCTTCGGCAGCTTCACGGCCGGCTTGTCGTGCCGGGCCAGCACGGCGTCCTCGATCCGGGCCTGCAGCTCGCGCGAGCGCTGCGGCTGGCGGCGCGGGTCGCCCGGGGCGCCCTGGCCCTCGCGGCGCGGCCGCGGGGCCGGGCCGGGGCGGCGGCCGGCGAAGCCGCCGCGGGCCGGGGTGGCGTTGGGGCCGCCGCCGTACTCGGGGCGGTCGTACTTGCGCTCCTCGGGCCGCAGCGGGCGGTCCGGGTAGCGGCGGTCGTCGCGCCGGTCGTCCCGACGGCCGTCGCGCCGGTCGTCCCGGCCGTACGAGCCCGAGTCGCGGCCGTACGAGCCCGAGCCGCCGCGCGGTGCCGAGCCGCCCCGGCCGCCGCCGGACCCGCCGTGCGAACCCCCGCGCGAGCCGGAGCCGCCGCGGCCCGAGCCGCCCCCGTAGGAGCCGCCCCGGCCGCCCCCGCCCTGTCCGCCGCGACCGCTGCCGCCGCCGCTGCTGTTCCTGCCGTTGCCACTGCTACGCATCAAAGTGTCCGTACGTCGTTACCGTCTGGGCTGTGCGGTCGTTTCGGCCGACCTCACCGCCCCCTACCGATCGGGCGCAGCCCGACCGGCCTCGCCACTGCCGTCCGCGGCCTGCACGGCAGCGGCGGCGACCGCCTCCGCGATCATCGTGCCCTCCAGGGACTCCGCTTCCACGTCGTCGACCTCGGGCAGGAAGGGAGCGAGCTCCGGCAGCTCGTCCAGGCCGCGGAGCCCCATCCGTTCCAGGAAGTAGTTCGTCGTCCGATACAGGATCGCACCTGTTTCGGGCTCGGATCCGGCCTCTTCCACCAGTCCTCGCTGTACCAGGGTACGCATCACGCCGTCACAGTTCACACCGCGGACGGCCGAGACCCGCGATCTGGACACCGGCTGCCGGTAGGCGACCACCGCCAGGGTCTCCAGCGCGGCCTGCGTCAGCCGGGCCTGCCGGCCGTCCAGGACGAAGCGGTCGACGGCCGGCGCGCAGGCGGCGCGGCTGTAGAACCGCCAGCCGCCGGCGACCAGCCGCAGGTCGAAGCCCCGCCCCTGGGCGGTGTACTCGGCGGACAGCTCGCGCAGCGCCGCGGCCACCTCCGCGCACGGCCGCTCCAGCACCGACGCCAGGTGGGCCTCGCCGGCCGGCTCGTCGACGACCATCAGGATCGCCTCCAGCTCGGCCCGCAGCCCGGGGCCTCCGTCCACCTCCGGCAGCGGCACCGCGACCGGCACCGGCACTGGCACTGGCACCGGCATCACGGCTGGCACCACGACGGGCCCCGCCTCCGGCGCCGGCTCCAGCCACTCCCCGGCCCGCGGCCGCCCCGGCAGCCCGAGCGCCCGCCGGGCCGGCCGTCCGCCACCCGCACCGCCGTTCCCGGCCGTCATCACCCGTCCTCCTCGCCCTTCGCCGCGCGCGCCGCGGCCTCGCCCGCCGGCCGGTCGAACTCGTCCGTCACCTCGACCGCGCCCCGGTCCGCCTGCGCCACCCACCGCACCACCAGCTCACCGAGCGCGTCCGGCTGCTCGAAGGCGAGCACCCGCTCCCGGTACAGCTCCAGCAGCGCCAGGAACCGGGCGACCACGACCATGGTGTCCGGGGCGTCGGCGACCAGCCGCTGGAAGGTGGCCTCGCCCAGCTCGGTCAGCAGCCCCGCCACCAGGCCCGCCTGCTCGCGCACGCTGACCGGCGGGGTGTGGATGTGGTCGACGTAGACGACCGGCGCGGGCCTGGGCGCCATCGCCCGGGCGGCGAGCTCCGCCAGGCGCTCGGCGGCGACGCCGATCACGACCTCGGGCAGCAGCTCGGCCTGCCGCGGCTCCAGGCCGACGGTGCGCGGCCGCAGCAGCAGCTCGGTGGCCCAGCGCTCGCCGAACAGCGCCGCCGCCCGCTTGTAGGCCCGGTACTGGAGCAGCCGGGCAAAGAGCAGGTCGCGCGCCTCCAGCAGGGCGAGGTCCTCCTCGTCCTCGACCTCCGCGGCGGGCAGCAGCCGGGCCGCCTTGAGGTCGAGGAGAGTGGCGGCGACGACCAGGAACTCGGTCGCCGCGTCGAGGTCCCAGTCCGGCCCCATCGCGCGGATGTGCGCCATGAACTCGTCGGTGACCGTCGCCAGCGCGATCTCGGTGACGTCCATCCGGTGCTTGGCGATCAGGCTCAGCAGCAGGTCGAACGGGCCCTCGAAGTTGTCCAGCCGAACCCGGAAGCCGCCCTGCAGCCCGCCCTGCGGCCCGTCCTCCGGCGCACCCGGCCCGGCCGCCGCTACGGCGGTCCGGTCGACGACGGGGTTCTCGGGCGTACTCGGCATGACGGTCCATCTTCACCCGACCGCGCCGCCCGCCCCGCACCGGGGCCCGCCGACACGCCGGGCCTCCCCGGCCCGACCGCCGCGGCGCACCGCGGACGCGGCACCGCACCGAACGACCCCGGACCCCCCGCGGCCCCGGAGTGCGCGCTCAGCGCCCGCGCAGCCGCCGCACCAGGATGCTCGCCTCGCCGCGCTGCTCCAGGTCCGCCAGCACCACCGCGATGGCCTCCCGGACGATCCGGCCGCGGTCCACCGCCAGGCCGTGCTCGCCGCGGAGCACCAGCCGGGTGTGCTCCAGGTCCATCAGCTCCTCGGCGGACACGTACACGGTGATCTTCT
>NZ_JBHVIV010000083.1:0-36808 GCF_042799475.1 Kitasatospora sp. NPDC057692
GCGGTGCGGCGGGCGATGCGGCGGGCGGCACGGCGGCCGTCGGCGCAGCCGCCGCGGCGGGCCCCGCGAGCGGGCCCGACGGCGGCGCCGCCGAGGGAAGCCGAGGCGGCCCGGCATCCGGCGACGAACCGCAGAACAGGCCGTCGACCACCGGAGCGCCGGGGAGCACGCGCGCGGGTGACGGCGCGGCGGAAACGGCCCAGCGCCTCGACAGCACGCCGAACGACCGAGGCAGACCCACCGCAGGCACCGCCGAATCACCACCCGCGAACCCGGCCGACACCGGCAACAGGACACGCGCCACGCCGTCAACCACCGGAGCGCCCAGGAGTCCGCACACGGGTGACGGCACGGTGGGTGCGGTCCAGGGCGTCGGCGGCGCGCTGGTCGAGGCGCTGGGCGAGCCGGACGTAGAGGCAGTCGACGACGGTGAGCTGGGCCGTGCGGCTGACCGTCGCGCCGGTGCGGCGGTCGCTCTCGCGCCCCGCGAAGGTCAGCACGTGCCCGACGGCCGCGGCCAGCGGCGAGCCGGGGTCGCTGGTGAGGGCGACGGTGGTCGCGCCGCGCCGGACGGCCTCGTCGACCGGGTCGCGGACCTCGGCCGTGCGGCCCGAGTAGGAGATCCCGACGACGACGTCGGCGGCGGTCAGATGGGCGGCCCCCATCAGGGCGCGGTGCACGTCCGAGCGGGCGGCGCAGACCAGGCCGAGGTGCTGCAGCTTGTACTCCAGGTCGGCGGCGACCACCGCGCCCGCACCCGCCGCGCACACCTCGATCCGGCGGGCGGCGGCCAGCGCGTCCACCACCGCGTCCAGGGCGGCGAGGTCGAGTTGGGCGGCGGTGTCCTCGGCCGCCCGGGCGCTCAGCCGGGCGACCTTCGCGACCACGGTGCGGGTGTCGTCGTCCGCCGCGATGTCGCCGTCGGCCCCGACCCGGACGGCGAACTCCCCCTCGGCGGCCACCTGGGCCGCGGCGAGCGCGAGGCGCAGATCGGGGTAGCCCCGCAGCCCGAGCGTCCGGCAGAACCGGGTCACGGAGGTGTCGGACACCCCGGCCGCCGCCGCGAGTTGGCCGATGCTCAGCGACGCCGCGCCGGCCGGGTCGGCCAACACCCGTTCGGCGACGGCGCGTTCGACCGGCGAGAGGGAGGGCAGCCTGCCCCGCAGTCGCACGATTAGAGCCTGGGCCGACGTACGGTCCACGGCACCCCTCCCACTGGTCTTCCGCCGGTCCGCCCGTCACCGGGCCGCGGCCATCGATGTTGCTCTTCCACATTCGAAGAGTTCTGTGCGAGAATCCTCGACATCCCGACGGGTGTCAACCCCCGGGTGTGTCCGAAGTGTGCCATCCGAGCCCGGGAAGGAGACCGCGCCGTGCCCCGTACCGCCGATCTCACCACCCGGGCCCACGTGGACTTCTGCCGCGTCACCAGCACGGCCTGTCCGGCCGTCGCGCCGCTTCGCTGACACCCCCGCGCCCCGGCCCCGCCGTCGCCGTACCGCGGCCCCCGTCTCCCGGGAGGCCGCCCCGGCGGTACGGCGCGCCCGCCGGCCCGGACGGCCGCCGCGCCGACGTGCCCCGTGCCCGGCCCGGCCCCTCCCACACCCGCCCCCCGTACCGTCATCGGGAGCCCCCGTGCACCACCCGCCCACCGAGACGCGCAATCCGCGCACCACCGGCATCGACCGGCTCGACGCCCTCGGCGTCCTGCGGCTGATCAACGCCGAGGACGCCCTCGTCCCCGCCGCCGTGGCCGCCGCCCTGCCGGTGCTCGCCCGCGCCGTCGACGCCGCCGTCGACGCGCTGCGGGCCGACCGGACCGTGCACTACGTCGGCGCGGGCTCCTCCGGCCGCTACGCCGTCCTGGACGCGGCCGAACTCCCGCCCACCTACGGACTGGAGCCCGGCCGGATCCGGGTCCACCTCGCGGGCGGCCAGGCCGCGCTGACCACGGCGGCCGAGGGCGCCGAGGACAGCGAGCCCGCCGGGCGGGCCGCGCTCGCGGACGCCACCGCCGGGGACGTGGTCATCGGCCTCGCCGCGAGCGGCCGGACCCCGTACGTCGCGGGCGCGCTGACGGCGGGACGGGCGGCCGGCGCCACCACGGTGCTGGTCAGCAGCGACCCGCGGGCCCCGCTCGCGGACCTCGCCGACCTGCACGTCTGTGTGGAGACCGGCCCCGAGGCCATCACCGGGTCGACCCGGATGAAGGCCGGCACCGCGCAGAAGCTGGTGCTGCACGGCTTCTCGACGGCCGTCATGGTCCGGCTCGGCCGCACCTGGTCCAACCTGATGACGGACGTGGCGGCGGGCAACCGCAAGCTCACCGCCCGCAAGACCACCCTGCTCGGCCAGGCCTCCGGGGCCGGGCCCGAGGCGTGCCGGGCGGCGCTCACCGCCACCGGGGGCGATCTCAAGGCCGCCCTGGTGCTGCTCCTGGCCGGAACCGGCCCGGCCGAGGCCCGGGAGGCGCTCGCGGCCGGCGGCGGGACGGTGCGCGGCGCGCTCGACGTGCTGCGCCCGGCGGCCGCGCGCCGATGTCCCGGCGACGCGGCCCACGCCCGCCCGCCCGCCCGGCCGCAGCCGTAGCCGCAGCCGAGGACCCACCCCCGTACTCACGCCCGTCCATGAGCCCGCGGGACGCCTCCGCCGTGTCCCGCCGTCATCCGTGCCCGCCATGTCCGCCGGGCCTGCCGCACCCGCCGTGCCCGCGTCCGCACGGCCGCCCCGGCCTGCCCGCCGCCGCGCGCCGTCACCGGGCCACCCCGCCCGTACCGCACACCCCGCGCCGGTCCACCGTTCCGGCCGCCGGACCCACACCGCTCCGCGGTCCCGGCACCCGGCCACCTCGAAGGAGTCCACCCCATGCACCACCCCGTGCACCGCCCCCGCCGGCTCGCCGCCGTCCTCGCCGTCGCCGCCCTCGCCCTGACCGCCTGCGCCTCGGCGGGCGGGGGCACCGGCACCGCGGCCGGTGCCCGGCCCGCCCCGCAGGACCCGCTGCCCACCGCCGTCCCGGCCGGCACCGAGCTGCGGATCGGCGACCAGAACGCCCAGTTGGAGATGCTGCTCAAGGCCTCCGGCCAGGACGCGGGCACCCCGTACAAGCTCACCTACAACGCCTTCCAGGGCGGCCCGACGATCCTGGAGGCCTTCCGGGGCGGCTCGCTGGACCTCGGCATCGTCGGCGAGACCCCCGCGATCTTCGCCCAGGCCGCGCAGCAGGACGTCAAGGTGGTCGGCGTCGCCCAGACCAGCCGCTCCTCCGTCCACCTGGTCACCTCCCCCGGCAACCCGGCCAGGACCGTCGCCGAGCTGAAGGGCAAGCGGATCGCCTACACCGAGGGCACCACCTTCCAGCCCGCCGTCCTCAACGCGCTCAAGCGGGCCGGGCTGCGCACCACCGACGTCACCCTGGTCAACCTCCAGGTGCTGGACATCCCCGCCGCCCTGCAGAGCGGCCAGATCGACGCCGCCGCGCTCACCGAGCCGCTGGCCTCCAAGTACCTGCTGCCCAACGCCGAGAAGGGCGCGCACGAGATCACCGACGACAAGGACCTCACCAGCGGCCTGCTGCTGCTCATCACCCCGGGCAAGACCCTGCGCGACCCGGCCAGGGCCGCCGCCCTGGCGGACCTCACCGCCCGCTGGACCAAGGCGCTGGCCTGGCAGAACGCCAACGAGACGGAGTGGGTCGAGCAGTACTACGTCAAGAAGCAGAACATCCCGGCCGCCACCGGGAGCCAGATCTTCCGCAACACCGGAACCGCCGCCTTCCCCTCCTACCAGCAGGCCGTGGCCGACCACCAGGCGATCGCGGACGTGCTCGCCGAGGCCGGGGCGCTGCCGGGGAAGCTCGACGTCGCGGGCACGTACGACGGCCGCTTCGAGGCCGTCCAGCACGGCGCCCTGGCCGGCTGACCGTGTCCGTGCCCGCTCCCGAACCCGTGTCCACATCCGCGTCCACCCCGACCGGGAGGACCGCCGTGGCGTCCACGACGGCGTCCGCCGTTCCCCGCACACCCGGCCGGGCCCGGCGGCGGCGCACGGTGGGCCTGCCGCGGCCACGCCGGCCGTTCGCCCGCGCGCTCGGCCCGGTCCTGCTGCTCGCCCTCTGGTGGCTGTCCTCGGCCACCGGCCTGCTCGACCCGCAGACCCTCGCCCCGCCCGCCGAGGTCGCCAGGACCTTCGCCGATCTGGTGGTGCGCGGCGAGCTCCAGGAACACCTGCTGGTCTCCCTGCAACGGGCCGTCCTCGGGCTCGGCCTCGGGGTCGCCGCCGGGCTCCTGCTCGCCCTGGCCGCCGGCCTCAGCCGGATCGGCGAGGCACTGATCGACGGCACCGTGCAGCTGGTCCGCTCGCTGCCGATCCTCGCCCTGGTCCCGCTCGCCATCCTCTGGTTCGGCATCGGGGAGGAGGTCAAGGTGATCCTGGTCGCCCTCGGCACGCTCGTCCCGGTGTACCTCAACACGCACGCCGGGCTGACCGGCCTCGACCCGCGCTACGCGGAGCTCGCCCGGACCGTGGACCTGACGCCGCTCGGATTCCTGCGGCACGTCGCCCTGCCGGGGGCCGCCCCCGGATTCTTCACCGGTCTGCGGATGTCGGTGACGATCTCGTGGCTGGTCCTGGTGGTGAGCGAGCAGATCAACGCCTCCAGCGGCATCGGCTACCTGATGACCCAGGCCCGCACCTTCGGCCGCACCGACGTGATCGTGGTCGGCCTGGTCGTCTACGGACTGCTCGGACTGCTCTCGGACACCCTGGTCCGCCTGATCGAAAGGAGGGCGCTGGCATGGCGCCGCACCCTGGCCTGACCACCGGCCCCACCGCCGCGGCCGGCGCCCCCGCCGTCCGGCTGCGCGGGCTCACCCGGGCCTTCGGCAGCCGGACCGTCCTGGACGGCGTCGACCTCGACCTCGCGCCCGGTGAGTTCACCGCCCTGCTGGGCCACAGCGGTTCCGGGAAGTCCACCCTGCTCCGGGCCCTCGGGCGGCTGGACGACGGCGGAACCGGGCCCGGCGGCACCGCCCGCGGCGAGGTCGACGTCCCGGAGCGGGTCTCGGTGGTCTTCCAGGACGCCCGGCTGCTGCCGTGGGCCCGGGTCCTGGACAACGTGGTCCTCGGGCTGACCGGCCCGGGGGCCGCCGCCACCGGCCGCGCCGCCCTCGCCGAGGTCGGCCTGGCCGGCCGCGAACGGGACTGGCCCGCCGTGCTCTCCGGCGGGGAGGCGCAGCGCGCGGCGCTGGCCCGGGCACTCGTGAGGCGGCCCGAGCTCCTGCTGCTGGACGAGCCGTTCGGGGCCCTCGACGCGCTCACCCGGCTGCGGATGCACGCCCTGCTGCGGCAGCTGTGCGCCCGGCACCGGCCGTGCGTGCTGCTGGTCACCCACGACATCGACGAGGCGCTCGCGCTCGCCGACCGGGTGCTGGTGCTGAACACCGGCCGGATCTCGCACGACCTGCGGCCGCCGGCCGGCGCCGGCCCCGCCGAACACGGGGCGCTGCGCGAGGAGTTGCTGGCGGCGCTCGGTGTCCACCAGGACTGACCGGGGCCTGGGAAATTCGGGAGATCTCGACGCCGACCCGTGCCATGATCACACGATGGCCTTCTCATCATCAGGACGGGTTGCGACCGCGGTCCTGGACATCGGCTACGAGTCCGCGGGTGAACCCGACGGCGTGCCGGTGATCCTGCTCCACGGATTCCCCTACGACGTACGGACGTTCGACGAGGTCGCCGCGGGCGTCGCCGGGCAGGGCGGCTACGTCCTCGCCCCGTATCTGCGCGGCTTCGGGCCGACCCGCTTCCGGGACGGTGCGACGCTGCGCTCCGGACAGCAGGCGGCGCTCGCCCAGGACCTGTTCGACTTCATGGACGCGCTGGGCATCGGGAGCGCCGTCCTCGCGGGGTACGACTGGGGCGGCCGGGCCGCGTGCATCGCCGCGGCCCTGCGTCCCGAGCGCGTCCGCGGCCTGGTCACGGTCGACGGCTACAACGTCCAGGACCTCGCCCACGCCGGGGAACCCGCCGCCCCGGAGTGGGAGAGCACCTACTGGTACCAGTACTACTTCCACTCCGAGCGCGGGCGCCTCGGGCTGGAGCGCAACCGCGACGAGCTGTGCGAGCTGCTCTGGCGCTCCTGGTCGCCGACCTGGGCCGGTGCGAGCGCGGCCTTTCCCGCCAGCCGCGCGAGCCTGCACGGTCCCGACTTCGTCGACGTGGTGATCCACTCCTACCGGCACCGGTTCGGCCTGGCCGAGGGCGATCCCCGTTACCAGGGCCTGGAGGACCTCATCGCCGCCCAGCCGCCGATCACCGTGCCCACGGTGGTGCTGGAGAGCGGTGCCGACGGCGTGGGCGGTCCGAGCGCGGCGGAGGACCGCGACCACTTCACCGGACCGTACGAGCACCGGTTCCTGCCGGGCGTGGGGCACAACGTTCCGCAGGAGGCCCCCGGCGCCTTCACCGACGCCGTGGTCGGCCTGCTGTCCCGTTAGCCGGGCGGCCCGGGGCCGGTGGTCAGGGGCCGGTGGTCAGGGGTCGAGCCGGGCGTAGCGGGCCAGGCCGTGCAGCACCTCGCCCGCCGCCCGGGCCGACTCCAGGCTCCGGGTGAGCGCCACGGCGCCCTCCCTGGGGTCGAGGTCCATCAGGTACGGCGGCCACGTCCCGGGCGGGACGACGAGCACCACCACGGCGTTCCGCCCGCGGGCCGCCTCCTGCCAGCCGGTCGACGTCCGGACCTCGGAGGCGGGCTCCCAGGCCTGCCGGCCGCCGACCAGGACGAGCCGGATCAGGACGTCCTCCCCCGCCTCGACGACCGCCGTCGTGGCCGGGGGATCGCCCGCCGCGAGCACGAACCCGCTGTCCAGGACGTTCTCGGCGAACGCCTCGTACAGCCCCGGGCCGAGTTCCACGATCAGCTCGGCGTAGGGCGGCCCGAGCGCCACCACCCGCACCGCCAGTGCCCACACCATGGGGGCCGGCCCGTCGCCGCCCGCCCCGTCGCCGTTCCCGTCCGCCCCAGCCATGCCGTCCGCCATGCGCTGTTCAACGAGCGGGCGGCGCGGGCGAAGCGGTTTCGCGCGCAGCGGGCGGGAGACGTCGGGCGGCGACCCCGGCGAGGACGGCGGCGAGGCCGTCCGCCGCCGCGGACCGCCCGGCGTCGGGGGCCGGGCGTCAGGGGCCCGTGCTCGCGAACCGCCGGCGGTAGTCGGTGGGCGTGGTGCCCAGATGGCGGGCGAAGGCGCGGCGCAGCGACTCGTCGCTGCCCAGGCCGCTGTGCCGGGCCGCGGCCGTGACGCTGTGGCCGTCGAGGAGCAGCTGCCGGGCGCGGTCCAGCCGCACCCGCTCCACCCAGCGGGCCGGGGTGGTGTCCAGCCCGGTGCGGAACAGCCGGGTCAGGTGCCGGGTGCTGACGGCGGCGGTGGCGGCCATCGCGGTCAGGCTGTGGTCGGCGGCCGGGTCGGCGAGGACGGCCTCGGTGAGCGTGCGCAGCAGCTCACCGCGGGCCGGCGGGGTGGCCAGGGCGGTGGAGAACTGGGACTGGCCGCCGGGGCGCTGCACGAAGACGACGAGCTCGCGGGCGATGGCGCGGGCGGCGTCGGCGCCGTGGTCGTGCTCGACCAGGGCGAGCGCGAGGTCGATCCCGGCGCTGATGCCCGCGCTGGTGTGGAAGCGCCCGTCGCGGACGTGCAGCGCGTCGGGCTCCACGCGCACCCGGGGGTGGCGGCGGGCGAGGGCGGCGGCGTGCCGCCAGTGGGTGGTGGCGCGGCGGCCGTCGAGCAGGCCGAGCGCGGCCAGCACGAAGGCGCCGGTGCACACCGACGCCACCCGGCGCGGCTCCGCCACGAGGGAGCGCGCGGCGGCGAGCAGGCCGTCGTCCGGCCCCTCGGCGGCGAGGTGGTCGGCTCCGGCGATCACCAGGGTGTCCAGCGGGCCGGCGTCCCGCGGGGCGGCGGTGGCGGCGAGGGCCGCGCCGTTGGAGGCGGTGACGGTGCCGCCGCCCGGGGAGAGCAGCACGGTCCGGTACGGGTGGCCGAGCCTTCCGGCCTGGTGGAACACCTCCAGGGGCCCGCTGACGTCGAGCAGGGTCACCGCGTCGAACACGAGGAAGCCGACCCGTCGCGTCATGTCCGGATCCGTGGTGCGAACGGCTGAATGGACATGGCGCCAGCCTACCCGGCGGGGCGAGGGTGGAGGAGCCATCGCACGGGTGGCCCACGGAAGGAGACCGAGATGAGCGAAACGATCGCGGGCGTGCGGATCCCGGACAGCGCCCTGGCCCGGGAGGCCACCGAACTGGTGCGGGACACGGCCTCCCCGCTGCTGTTCGACCACTCCCGCCGGGTCTTCCTGTTCGGGGCGCTGCGCGGCGCCGGGCAGGGGCTGGACTTCGACCCGGAGCTGCTCTACATCGGGGCGATGTTCCACGACCTCGGGCTGACCGGGCGCTTCGCGCGCACCGACCAGCGCTTCGAGATCGACGGCGCCGACGAGGCCCGCCGCTTCCTGCACGCCCACGGCGTCACGGGCGAGCCGGCCGACCGGGTGTGGACGGCGATCGCCCTGCACACCACCCCGGAGATCCCGCTGCACATGGCCCCCGAGATCGCCCTGGTCACCCGCGGGGTCGAGCTGGACGTCCTGGGCCTCGGCTACCACGACGTCACCGACGGGCAGCGCGCCGCGGTCACCGCCGCGCACCCCCGGCCCGACTTCAAGAACCGGATCCTCGCCGCGTTCACCGAGGGGATCAAGGACCGGCCCGCCACCACCTTCGGCAACGTCAAGGCCGATGTCCTGGCCCACTACCTGCCCGGATTCGAGCGCGGGGACTTCGTCGAGGTCATCAAGGGCTCCCCCTGGGCCGAGTGACGGGCGGTCAGCCGACCCGCCCCGGGCGGCGGGGCGGGCCACGGGGTGCGCACGCGCCGGACATCCTCCGTACACGCGGCGCGCCTACAGTCCGCCGTCATGAATCGATCATGTTCACGCCGGGACGGACGCCGGACGCGGCTCCGCTCCGGCGCTCTCCGGATCGCCTGGCCGGCCTGGGTCGCGGCGCTCTGCACGGCGGTCGTCCTCGCCCTGGCCGGCCCGCCCGCCGGGACGGCCGTGGCGAGCGGCGTCAGCGGCACCGCGGACCAGGTGCTCTTCGCGGGCGGCACCGGCGGCTACGGCTGCTACCGCATCCCGGCCCTGGCCCGGACGGCGGCCGGCACCCTGCTCGCCTTCGCCGAGGCCCGCAAGTCGCCGACCTGCGCCGACCGGCAGGACATCGACATCGTGGTGCGCCGCTCCACCAACGACGGCCGCAGCTGGGGCCCCGTCGAGGTGGTGCTCTCCGGCGGCCCCGGCGACGCCGACCAGCCCTACACCCGGGGCAACGCCGCGCCCGTGGTGGACGCCGCCACCGGCCGGATCCTCCTGCTCTCCACCTCCAACCCCGCGACGCCGACCGGCAAGCGGCTCCCCTGGGTCCAGCACAGCGACGACGACGGCCGGACCTGGTCGCCCGCCGAGCAGCTGACCTCGACGTTCTCCGGCGCCACCAACGGCTGGTTCGCCACCGGCCCGGGGCACGGCGTCCAGCTCACCCAGGGCGCGCACGCCGGACGGCTGGTGGTCGGGGCGCACCAGGTCCCGTCCGCCGGGGTGGACTACGCGGGCGTGCTGTACAGCGACGACCACGGCGCCACCTGGCAGGCCGGCTCGACCCCCAACTCCTACGTGGCCGACCCGGCCAACCCCGGCCAGGCGCTGGTCAACCCCGGCGAGGTGTCCGTCACCGAGCTGCGCGGCGGCGGCGTCTACGCCATGGCGCGCAACCAGATCGGCGGCAGCGCCAACCACCGCACCCGGGCGGTCAGCACCGACGGCGGGACGACGATGCCCGCCGCCACCGTGATCCCCTCGCTGGTCACCCCGGACGTCCAGGGCTCCGTGCTGGCGCTGCGGCAGACCTGGCAGAGCGCGTCCGGCGACACCCTGCTGTTCTCCGGCCCGGCCGACCCCAGCAGCCGCAAGAACATGACCGTGCGGTACTCCACCGACAACGGCACCAGCTGGAAGACCCCCGCGAACGGCCTGATCACCGGCGACGCCTCGGGCTACTCCGACCTCGTCGAGGCCTCCGACGGCGGGATCGGGCTGCTCTACGAGACCGGCATCGGCTTCTCGGCGGACCAGATCCACTTCCGCGCCCTCACCCCGGCCGCGCTCGGCCTGCCCGGCGGCTTCCACGGCACCGGCTCCAACCAGCAGCAGGTCCCCGCCGCCGTCACCACCCCCGACGCGAGTTCGCAGCACGGCGACGCCTACCCGCGCGGCGGCGCGGCGCTCGGCCCCGGCCGCTTCTACCAGGGCCTGGTGCTGGACAACACCGGGACCGCCGCGCAGTACGTGGACGTGCCCTGGTCGCGCCCGACCGACCCCGGCGCGGGGGACTTCACCTACGCCCTCTGGTTCAAGTACCAGGCGACCGCCGCCACCGCCCAGCAGGTCCTGTTCTGGGGCTACGGCGTCGGCGCGGTCCCCCAGGTGTGGCTGCGCGCGCAGCCCGGCCAGGACCGGCTCTACGGCTGGGTGCAGGGCTCCGACGCCGGCACCCCCGTCGCCCTGACCGACCCGTCGGCGGCGACCGCCTTCGGTGACGGCGCCTGGCACCTGGCGACCCTGTCGCGCACCGGCTCCACCGTCGCCCTGGCGGTGGACGGCGGGACCCCGGCCACCGCCGCCGGCGTCACCGGCGCCGTCACCCCGGGCCCGGCCGACCGGTCCACCGGGCTGCGCCTGGGCGCCAAGGCGGGCGCCGGCGACGACCGGTTCACCGGCGGCCTGGACGAGTTCCGGCTGTACCGCACCGCGCTGACGCCCGCCCAGATCGCCGCCCTGCGGGACGCCAACGCGGTCGACCTCGCGCCCGACACCGACGCGGCGCTCGGCGTGCGGCTGCCCTTCCAGGTCCTGGACGGGGCGACCGTGCCGACGCGCACCCCGGTCGCCATCGAGGAGGACGTCTCCGGGCACTGCGCCGACGGCACCCTGCTGGGCGGCAAGCCCTCGCTGGTGGACGGCCGGGTCGGTGCGAGCGCGATCGCGGTCGGCGGCACCCGCCCCGGCGTCGAGGTGCCCTACACGCCGGCCCTCGACGTCGGCTCGGGCGACTTCACCTACACCGCCTGGTTCAAGTACCAGGCCGGCACCGGGGACCAGGCCCTGCTCTGGGCCTACGGCTCCACCTCCGGCCAGCGCTCGCTCTGGGTGCGGGCGCAGCCCTCCCAGGACCGGCTCTACGCCTGGGTGCAGACCACCACCGACAGCGTCGCGGTGGCCCTGCCGGACACCTCCCCCGCCACCGCCTTCGGCAACGACAGCTGGCACCTGATGGCGCTCACCCGCACCGGCGGCACGGTGCGGCTCAGCGTGGACGGCGGCGCGGGCGCCTCCGTCGACGGCCTCACCGGCTCGCTGACGGCCGGCGCCGAGCAGGGCGTCGAGGGCCTGCGGGCGGGCGCGAAGTCCACCGGCACGGACGTGCTGACCGGCGCGCTGGACGAGGTCCGGCTCTACCACCGCGCGCTGAGCACCGCCGAGCTGGCGACGGTGGCCGGCTCGCCGGACGGCAGCAGCGGCTACTACCCGGGCGACCTTCCGGCGCTCTGGTGGAGCTTCGAGAACCAGTGGACCCAGCAGCACGACGTGGTGCGCCTGGACGACGGGCCGTCCACCCCGGACGGCTCCGTGCACTGCGTCAACGCCCGCGTGGACGGCGGGGCCCGGCTCACGCCGTCCGGCGCGTTCGGCGCGGCGCTCACCCTGGACGGCACCGACGACGACGTGCGGCTGCCCTACCGCTCCGCGGTGGCGCTCGGCGCCGGCGACTTCACGATCAGCACCGAGGTGCGGTACCGGGCCACCCCGGCCGACCCGGACCAGGTACTGCTCTGGGCGTACGGGACGGGCGCCGCCGAGCGGCAGGTCTGGCTGCGGGTCCAGCCCTCGCAGGACCGGCTCTACGCGGCCTTCGAGACGGACACCTCGACCACCATGGTGACGGCGGCGGACGCCTCGGCGGCCACCGCGTTCGGCGACGGCACCTGGCACCAGGTGGCGCTGCGCCGCTCCGGCGGCACGCTGCAGCTGCTGGTGGACGGCGCGGTGGTCGGCTCCTCTGCCGTTCCGGCGGGCTCGGTGACGGTCACCGACGCGTTCGCGGTGAGCGGCTTCGAGCTCGGGGCGAAGCCCGACGGCACCAACCGCTTCACCGGCTCGCTGGACGAGTTCCGGATCCACCGGCGCGCACTGACCGACCAGGAGCTGGTGTCGGTGCACACCACCAACGCCGACCTGGGAACGGTCACCGCCGTCCGGCTCGGCTTCGACTCGCTCAGCCCGAACGGCTTCGCCAAGGGCTGAGTCCGGCGCGAGTCCGGAGGGGGCGCCCCGCGTCGCGGGGCGCCCCCGCGCTGCTGGGCGGCGTACCCCCGGTGCGGCGCGCCGCGGCGGCCGCCGGCCCCGGGCTTCCGGGCGCGCACTTCCTGCCCCGAGCGGTCCGGGGTCAGACTGGTTCCCGGGGCCACCGGCAGGAGGGCAGCCATGACCGTGACCAGGGTCGCCGTGGTGACCAGCGAGGCCGGTCTCGCGCTCGACGGCGACCTCGCGCCCGTCGTGACGGCGCTGGCGGCCCGAGGGCTGGCGGCCGAGCCGGTGGTGTGGTCGGCGGAGCGGACGGCCTGGGAACGGTTCGACCTGGCGGTCGTCCGCTCGACCTGGGACTACGTGGAGCGGCTCGACGCCTTCCTCGACTGGGCCGACCGCACGGCCCGCGCCACCCGGCTGTGGAACCCCGCGCCGCTGATCCGCTGGAACAGCGACAAGCACTACCTCACGGAGCTGGCCCGCGGCGGCGTCGCCGTCGTCCCCACCCGCTTCCTCGAACCCGGCTCCCGGGTCGACCCGGCGGAGCTGGACGGCCCGGACGGCGTGGTGGTCAAGCCGGCGGTCTCGGCGGGCGCGGTGGACACCGCCCGCTACGCCCCCGGCCGCCCCGACCAGGCCGCCCGGCACGCCCGCGCCCTGCTGGCGCGGGGCCGCGGCGTCATGGTCCAGCCCTACCTGCCCCGGGTGGCGGAGGGCGAGCGCGCTCTGGTCCTGCTCGGCGGCGTCCTCAGCCACGCGGTCCGCAAGGACCCCGTGCTGACCGAGCCCGGGGTGATCGACAACGACCGCCACCCGCACCCCGGCCTCGTCCCGTACCGGCCGACCGAGGCGGAGATCCGCACCGCGCGGGCGGCCCTGGCCGCGCTGCCCTCCCCCCGCCCGCCGCTGTTCGCCCGGGTGGACCTGGTGCTGGACGGCTACGGGTCCCCGGTGGTCCTGGAGCTGGAGCTCGTCGAGCCGAACCTGTTCCTCGACACCGTCCCGGACGGCCCGGCCCGCCTCGCCGACGCGGTGGCGGCACTCACGCGGCGCTGAACCGGGTGGGCCCTCGGCGACCGGCGACCGCGGGCGGACCGCTCGCCCGGGCGAGCGGCCGTCCGAGCGGCCACGTCGTCACCGGCCGGTCCGGTCCCACCCCTGCCCTCGCGGCGCGCGCGCAGCCGGTCGACGGCCGGCGGAGCTGCTCGGGCGCACGGGCGTCGGTGTCCACCGCGAACCGGCGGCCCGCCCCGACCGCCTGCCGCGGCAGGTCGAGCGGATCCGCGGTTCCCGTGTGCGCCCGTCCGGCGGCGGGCGCCCGGGCACGCGGGCACCGCGGGTATGTCGGGCCCGGAACGGGGCAGGCGCCGCAGTATGACGACAACGCATGTGGAGACGGAGCGCAAGTACGACGGAGCGGGCCTGCCCGAGCGGCTCGACCGGGCCCCGGGCGTCTCGGCCGTGGAGCACGCCGGGCGGCAGGACCTCGACGCGGTCTACTACGACACCCCCGGCCTGTGCCTGCTGCGGCGGCGCATCACGCTGCGCCGCCGCAGCGGCGGGGGCGACGCGGGCTGGCACCTCAAACTTCCGGTCGACCGGGACACCCGGCGGGAGGTCGCACTTCCCCTGGAGGCCGCCGGGCCGGACGCCGTTCCCGCCGAGTTCACGGCACTCGTCGCGGCCTACACCCGCGGGGCCGGGATCGGGCCGGTCGCGCATCTGCGCACCCACCGCGCGCCGACCGTCCTGCGGGACGGCCGGGGGCGGGCCCTGGCGCAGATCACCGAGGACCGGGTCACGGTCCAGGTGCTCGCCGGCGACGGGCCCGGGGGCGGGACCCGGGCGGAGATCAGCGGCTGGACCGAGTTCGAGGTGGAGCTGGACCGCGGCTCGGCGACCCTTCTGGACGCCCTGGAGGAGATGTTCACCGAAGCAGGGCTGATCCGCTCGCGCTGGCCGTCCAAGCTCGCCCGCGCACTCGGCGGGGAGCCCTCGTCCGTCCCGCCGCGGGCCGGGCCCGCCGGTTCGGCCGGTGCCGCGGTGGCGGCCGGTCTCCGGGCCCGCGTCGAGCAGCTGCTCGCCCTCGACGCGGCGGTCCGGCGCGGGGAGCCTGACTCCGTGCACCGCATGCGGGTCACCGCGCGCCGGCTGCGGAGCCTGCTCAAGGCCCACCGCAGGCTGTTCGACCGGCGCCGCGCGGATCCGCTGGCCGCCGAGCTGCGATGGCTCGGCAGGCTGCTCGGCCGGGCCCGGGACCAGGAGGTGCTGGGCGAGCTGCTGGTGGAGCACCTCGACGCCGTGCCCGCCCGGCTGCGCGGGGGCGACCTGCGGGGCCGTCTCACCGAGCGCTACGCCCGGGGCTACCGGCGGGCCTGGCGCGAAGCGGTCGCCGGACTCGACGGCGCCCGGTACTTCGCCCTGCTCGACGAACTCGACGCCTTCGCCACCCGTCCGCCGCTGCGCCGCCGGGCCGGACGCGACGCGCGCGCGTACCTGTCCGCCACCCTGCGGCGCGAGCAGCGGCGGACGCTGGAGCGGCTCGACCGCGCCCTGCGGATGCCTCCGGGTACCGGGCGCGACCGGGCGCTGCACCGCGCCAGGAAGGCCGCCAAGCGCGCCCGGTACACCGCGGACGACAGCCGGGCCGGGCTCCGGCGGCGGGCGGACCGGCGGGCGGAGGAGTTCGCCACCCGGATGAAGAGGCTGCACAAGGTCCTGGGCGCCCACCAGGACAGCGTGGTGGCCCGGCAGGAGCTGACCGTCCTCGCCGCGGACCCGGCGTGCCGGGGCGAGGCCTTCGCCCACGGTGTGCTCCACGAGCGGCAGCGGCAGGTCGCGGACGCCGCCCACGGCCGGCTGCCCGGGCTGCGCCGGCGCGCGGGCCGGCGGAAGCTGTCCCGGCTGAAGTGAACCGGCCCCGGTACGGACGTCACGGACCCCGGGAATGCCCGGGGTCCGCCTCGTGTTGGAGCCGGATGAAAACGACATTCATGACCGACGGAGGGCCCCGGCCCACCGCCGGACGACCCCGGGAGGACACCCCATGGCCCGCAGCGAACTGCGCCCGGTGATCAAGCTCCGCTCCACCGCGGGCACCGGCTTCACGTACGTGACCCGCAAGAACCGCCGCAGCGACGCGGACCGGATGGTGCTGCGCAAGTACGACCCGGTCGTGGCCCGGCACGTCGACTTCCGCGAGGAGCGCTGACCCGCCGGCCCGCAGCACCACCCACCGACCCGAGCGACCCGAAGGGACATCCCATGCAGACCGCCATCCACCCCGCGTACCGGCCCGTCGTCTTCCGCGACCGGACCGGCGACCTGTCCTTCCTGTCCCGTTCGACGGTCGCCGCCGACCGCACGGTCGAGTGGGAGGACGGCCGCACCTACCCGGTGATCGACGTCGAGATCTCCTCGGCGAGCCACCCCTTCTACACCGGCCGCTCGCGGGTGCTCGACACCGCCGGCCGCGTCGAGCGGTTCCGCCGGCGCTTCGGCGACCGGTACTGACCGGACGCCCCGCGGGGCCGCACCCGGGCTCGGCCGGCCCGGGTGCGGCCCCGCCGCGTTCACGGCCCGGCGGTGTCCGTACCCGGCGGTGTCGGTGTCCGTACCCGGCGGTATCAAAGCCTGGCGGCCCGTACGCGGTGCGGGCCATCATGGCCTCCATGGGGCGACCGAGAGAGATCATCGACTGTGGGGACTTCACACTGCGACGGTGGCGGGAGCGGGAGGACTTCGCCGCGGCGACGGCCCTGATCGAGGAGTCGCTGGAGCACCTGCGGCCCTGGGAGACCTGGGTCACCGAGCACAGCGCGGAGCACACCCGGGGGTTCCTCGCGCGCTCCGGCGTGCGGTGGGACGAGGGCGAGGTGTTCAACTACGCCGTCGCCGCCGGGGACGGCAGGCTCCTCGGGATGTGCCAGGCCTATCGCTGGACCGAGCCCCGGGGGCGGCGGCTGGGGTACTGGCTGCACCCGGGCGCCACCGGCCGGGGCATCGCGACCCGGGCCGCGGCGGCGCTGACCGCCGAGATGTTCGCGCTGCCGGACGTGGAGTTCGTGGAGATCGCGCACGACCTGGCCAACACCGCCAGCGCCGCCGTGCCGCGCCGACTGGGGTTCGCCGAGGTCGGCCGCGGACCGGCCGCGTCGCCGGTGCCCCCGGCGGGCAGCGGGATCGAGGTGGTGTGGCGGCTGGACCGGCCCACGGCGGACGCGGTGCGGCCGGGGTGAGTGGCCGGACCGCTCAGACGTGCGGAACCGTCGGACCCCCGGCGGCCCGGGTCGCCCCGAGCGGGGCGAGGATCGCGGTGGCCGCCGCCAGGGACTCGGCGAGCAGGGCGGCGGTGCGGCTCGCCTCGTAGAGCTGCTCGCGGGCGTCGCGGGCGGTGCGGGCCGCGGCGAACCCGTCGTCGTCGGCCGTCGGGGAGGCGATCCGGCCGGCCGCCTGCTCGCTGCTAAGGAACGCCTCGACGTGGTCAAGCAGTCCGGGCAGCCGGGCGGTGAGCCCGGCCAGCGCGCCGACGGTCTCGGCCGCCTCGGCGGTGTGCAGCAGGCCCGGGCGGCCGCCCTGCGGGGCGGCCCCGGCGGCGCGCAGCAGCTCGGCGGCCTCGGCGGCCAGGTGGGCGACGGACAGGTTCGGGGGGACGGGCCGGGTCATCGGTTCCTCCTCGGCGGTGGCGGCGGTGCGGGCGGGCGGACGCCCGACGGCCCGCCGGGGCACGCCCGACGGGCCGTCAGCACCGGCCCGTGGCCCGTCTGCCCGCAACGGCGCGCACCATGCCACCCGATCCCGGTGGACGGCGCGCCGACCGCCCCCGCCGGCTCGGCCGACGGGGGCGACGGGAGCGACGGGGGCGACGGGGGCGGCCGCGGAATCCGCGGACGGGCCCGCCCGCTCAGGTGGTGCCGCCGGGGCCGGGAGGCTGATCGGAGGAGGCCGACGGCCACCGGTCGGGGGTCGCGTAGGCGGTCAGCGCGTAGATGGCGACCACGTCGATCGCGATGATCGTCAGCGACCACACCGGGTAGGACGGGACGAAGGACATCTGTGCGAAGGCGTTGAGCACCAGGACGGCGACGCCCGCCCACCGGGCCCACTGGGTGCGCAGGGCCAGGACGCCGTAGGCGGCGGCGAGTTGGGCGACGGCCAGGACCAGCATCACCCAGCCCCAGGCCAGGAGGTCCCCGAAGACGAAGTGGGCGTCCCCGATGAAGACGTGCGAGCCGGCGATCGCGGAGATGCCGTCCAGGGCGTTCAGGGAGCCGACCAGCACCAGCAGCACACCGGCGAAGGTCAGCAGCCCGGAACCGACGTGGTCGGTCTTCGCGGACGCCCCGGCCGAGGGGGCGGCGCCGTGCGGAACGGCGGCGGTCATGGCGGCCTCCTGCTGACTGGTCCGGGGGGGGGCTGGTCCGGGGCCGCTCCGCGCCCGGCGGCCGGCGCGGCCCTGCACCACCACTGCGCCACGCCGGGCGTGCCGCCGGGACCACCCGGTCCGGGTGATTCAGTGCCCGACGGCCACCTTGGCCGCCACGATGACCAGCCCCAGCAGCAGGTTGACCGCGCCCTCGGCGAGGACCTGGCGCGGCGCCGCGCCCGCCCGGCGGGCGCCCAGGCTCGCCCAGCCCACCTGCTGGGCGACCGCGACGCCGAGGGCGAGCCAGGCGGTCTGGCCCGTCCCGAGCCAGGGGCTGATCAGGACGGCCAGGGCCGGCAGCGCGGCGGCCTCGACGATGGGCCATTCGTGGCGCCCCACCTCGCGCACCTGCCGCCGGGTGACCTGGCGGCCGGCCTCGCGCTGCCCGGCGACGTGCGCGTAGACGTGGGCCGCCCAGAACACCAGGCCGGTGACCACCAGCAGCAGGACGAGCGCGAGCCGCGGATGCGGTTCGGCCAGGCTGGAGGCCGCTATCACGGAGGCCGCCAGCATCGAGCCGTAGACGGCGCCGGCGTAGTCGGTCCGCCCCTCCGCCCGGTCCGGGCCCGGTCGGGGCGGGCCCGGGACGCGTCTGCGGGATGCCGGTCCGGGAGCGGTCACGGCGGCCTCCTGCGGGGTCGGTGCCGGACCGGTCCAGCGGACCGGCCCCTCGTCACGATGGTCGCCGCCGCGGCGGGCGCCGGCCTCACCCCCGGCAGGTGAGGCGGGCCGCCCGCCCGCTCGGATGGCACGCCGCCGCCGGGCCGTACTACCGTCGAGGTGGCGTCTCCCGGAGGCGTACACGACGGCGCGCCCGCGGCCCGCCGCTCCGCACCCGGCCGTGCCAGCCCGCACGGCGGAACCGTCAGGCGGTGGCCCCATGCCGCACACCCGCACAGCGCCCGCGACCCTCCCCAACGGGGACCCGATGCTCGTCACCCGGGTCCGCCCGCCAGGACCGCCCGCCGCCACCTTCCTGCGGCGCGAGCGGCTGCTGCGCCAGCTGGACACGGCCGCCTCCCGGCCGGTGACCCTGGTCGACGGACCGGCGGGGGCCGGCAAGACCCTCCTGGTGGCCGACTGGCTGGCGCACGGCCGGCTCCCCGGGCCGGCCGGGTGGCTCACCCTGGAGGAGAGCGACAACCAGCCCGGCACCTTCTGGGCGTACGTCCGCGAGGCCTTGCAGGGCGGCGTCCCCGGGCTGCCCGACGAGGTCGGCGCCCCGGCCCGGGCCGAGCACGTCGAACCGTCCCTGCTGGTCCGGCTGGCCGCGTGGATCAACGACCGGCCCCGGCCGCTGGTCCTGGTACTGGACGAGTTCGAGCACATCGACAACCCCCGGCTGACCGGACAGCTGCACGACCTGGTCCGCCACACCGCGGGCCGGCTGCGGCTGGTCCTGGTCGGCCGCCGCGAGCCGCTGCTGCCCCTGCACCGCTACCGGGCCGCGGGCGAGCTCGGCGAGCTCCGCGCCGCCGACCTCGCGCTCAGCCGCGCCGAGGCGGCCGCGCTGCTGGAGCGCCACGGACTGCACCCGGAGCCTTCCACCGTCGACGCGGTGCACCGGGCGGTGTCCGGCTGGGCGGCCGGACTGCGGCTGCTCGCGCTCGCCGCCAAGGACACCGACGACCCCGAGGCCTACCTCGGGCGGATCGACGCCGAGCAGGCCGCGCTCTCCGACTACCTCCTGGCCGAGGTGCTGCGCACCCAGCCCGCGCCGACCCAGGACCTGCTGCTGCGCTGCAGCATCCTCGGCCGGGTCCACCCCGATCTGGCCGACGCGCTCACCGGGCGCCGGGACGGCCGGCGGATCCTGGACCGGCTGCACCAGGACAACGCCTTCACCGAGGCCCTGCCCGACGGCTGGTACCGGCTGCACCCGATGTTCGCGGGCATCCTGCGCCTGCACCTGCGCGCCGCCGCCCCGGAGCGGGTGGACGGGCTGCGGGTGCGGGCCGCCCGCTGGCTCGCCGACCACGGCCAGTACCGGGCCGCCCTGGAGCACGCCGCCGAGGGCGGCGCCTGGGAGCTGGCCGCAGGGCTCCTCGTCGACGAGCTGGCCCTCGGCGAGCTGGTCGCCGGACACGACGCCGCCCGGCTGGTCGAGCTGTTCTCCGGGATGCCGCCGACCGAGCGGGCCCCGGCCGCCGAACTCGTCCGCGCGGCCGTCCGGCTGGTCCACGAGGACGCCGACGGCGCGCTGCGGATCCTGGAGCGCCTCGACCCCCTGCCGGAGCAGCGGCCCGAACTCCAGCTGGCCGCCGCCTTCGTGCGCGCGGAGGCCGCCCGGCTGCTCGGCTCGGCCGCGCTCGCCGACACCGCCGCCCGCCGCGCCCACGAGCTGGCGCAGCGGGTGCCGTCCGGCTCGCTGGAGCGGCACCCCGAGCTGCTCGCCCTGGTGGACGCCGGCCTCGGCTCGGCGCTGCTGTGGCACGGCCGGCTCGACGAGGCGCAGGCGGCCCTGGAGCGCGCGGCACAGGCCCCGCCCTCGCCCGCCACCGCCCGGCTGCGCCACGACTCGCTGTGCCGGCTGGCCCTGATCGACCAGCTGCGCGGCCGGCCCGGGCGCGCCGAGCAGCGGGTGCGCGAGGCCGACGAGGAGGCCGACCGCTCCAGCCTGCCGCCCGACGCCCGCACCGGGGTGCGCGACCTGGTGCTGGCCGCCACGGCGCTGGAGCGCGACGATTCGGCCGACGCCCTCCGGGCGCTGCAGCGGACGACGGCGCGCCCCGCGTCCGAGCGCGATCCCGTGGTCACCCTGGGGAGCGCGGTGCTCGGGGCCGAGCTGGAACTGGCCCGGGGCCGGCCCGACGCCGCGCTGCGGGTGCTGGCGGAGACCCGGGCGGGCGGGCTCGCCGACCGGACGTCGGACTGGAGCCGCGAGCGCCTCGCCGTGACCGCCTGCGCCGCGCACCTGGCGGCCGGCCGGCCGCAGCAGGCGGTGGCGGCCCTGGAGGGCGTGCCGACCCGGGCGCCGGACTCGCTCGTGGTGGTGGCGCGGGCCCGGCTGGCCGCCGGAACGGGCGGGGCGGGCGCCCTCGACCGGCTGCGCGCGCTGCGCGACGACCCCGCCGCGGGCAGCGCGACCCGCACCCGTGCGCTGCTCCTGCTGGCCGAGGCCGACGCCGGACCGGGCGGGCCGGGCGGGCCGGGCGGACCGGACAGCGCCCGACTGCTGGCGCAGGCCCTCGCCACGGCCGAGCCGGGGCGGCTGCTCCGGCCGTTCCGCGAGTCCGGTCCCTGGGTACGGCGCGAACTGCGCCGGCGGCCCGAGTTGGCCCGGGCCCACCCGTGGCTGCCCGGCGATCTGCGCCCGCCCTCCCCCGGCCCGGCCCCGGCGGCCCCGGCCCCGAACGGACGGCCCGTCGACGGACGGCGCGAGGACGCTCCTCCGCCGCCGACCGAGCCGCTCACCGAGCGGGAGCGCGACGTCCTGGCGCACGCGGCGCGGATGCTGTCGACCCAGGAGATCGCCGACGAGCTGTTCCTGTCGCCGAACACCGTGAAGACGCACCTCAAGAGCATCAACCGGAAGCTGCTGACGGCCAACCGCCGCGAGGCGGTGCGCGCCGCCGTCCGGCTGCACCTGCTCGACGGGCGGTGAGCCCGCGCAGCGGTGGCCCGGCGGCGGTGGCCCGGCGACGGTGGGCCGGGGGCAGCGGTGGGCCGGGGGCGGCGCCTCACTCCGGCAGCCGGTGCAGCTCCGTGACCCGGAGCCCCAGTGCCTGGCAGCGGTTCAGCAGCCCGAACAGGTGGGCCTCGTCGGCGACATCCCCGTACAGCACGGTGTGATCGGGCACGACCCGGCTCTCCAGCTCGGGGAAGCCCTCCCGGCGGGTCGTCTCCTGCAACACGCCGGACACCCGGATCTCGTAGCGCATGGGGCCGGCTCCCTTCGCCTCGACGGTGGCCTCCAGCCTCGTCGCCCCGGCGGCGCGGCGCATCACCCCCGCGAGGTGACCCGGCCGGGCGGGCACCGGGCCGCCCGCCGGGGCGCGGCACCCGCCGCCGGGCGCTCACCCTCCCGGGGTGATCCTCCGCCCGCGCCGGCGCCCGTACGGTGGCGGCGCAGGCAGTTCCCGCCGTCCGCCGAGGGAGCCCCCCACCATGAGCCCCTACCCCCCGATCGCCGAGCACGGCGTCATCGGCGATCTGCAGACCGCCGCGCTGGTCTCCACCGAGGGCGACATCGACTGGTGGTGCACCCCCCGGTTCGACTCCCCCAGCCTCTTCGCCGCCCTGCTGGACCACGGCAAGGGCGGCCGCTGCCGGCTCGCCGTCGACCGGGAGGCCGTCCCGGACGCCCAGGTGAAGCAGCTCTACCTCGCCGACACGGCCATCCTGGTCACCCGCTTCCTGGCGCCGCAGGGCGTCGCCGAGGTGATCGACTTCATGCCCCCGGACACCTCGCCGTCCCCGAGCGACCAGCACCGGATCATCCGGGCGGCGCGGGTGGTGCGCGGCCGGGTGCCGTTCGTCCTGGAGTGCCGCCCCCGCTTCGACTACGGCCGCGCCCCCCACCGGCTCACCCTGCCGGACGAGCGCACCGCCGTCCTGGCGGGGGCCGAACAGGAGCTGTGCCTCCAGGCCTCCGACCCGGTCGGGCTGCGGGCGGACGGAACCGACGTGACCGCCCGCTTCACCCTGGACGCGGGCCAGATGGCCACCGTCGTGCTGACCACCCGGCCGCCGGGCACCGCACTGCCCGCCCCGCCCCGGGACGAGGAGGGCCTCGCCGCCTTCGACGCCTGCCGCGCGTTCTGGTACGGCTGGCTCAGGTCGTCCCGGTACCAGGGGCGTTGGCGGCAGATCGTGGACCGCTCGGCGATCACCCTGAAACTGCTCAGCTACCGGCCGAGCGGCGCACTGATCGCCGCCGCCACCATGGGCCTGCCGGAGCAGGTCGGCGGCGAGCGGAACTGGGACTACCGCTACACCTGGATCCGGGACGCCTCGCTCTCCGTGCGCACCCTGATCGGCCTCGGCTTCCACGACGAGGCGGTGGCCTTCCGCCGCTGGGTGCGCGACCGGGTCGAGGCCGGCGCCGGCGCCACGGGCGAACGCCTGCAGATCATGTACCGGGTCGACGGCGACCCCCACCTGAGCGAGGAGACGCTCGACCACTGGGAGGGCTACCGCGGCTCGTCCCCGGTGCGGGCCGGCAACGCCGCCGCCGACCAGCTCCAGCTCGACATCTACGGCGAGGCCGCCTTCGCCTTCGCGGCCGGCGGCGACATGGGCGCGCTGCGCGGCTGGGACGCCTTCCGGCGCCTGGTGGACTGGCTGGCCGAGCACTGGGACCGCGCCGACGAAGGCGTCTGGGAGACCCGCGGCGGGCGCCAGGACTTCACCTACAGCCGGGTGATGTGCTGGGTCGCCTTCGACCGCGCCGTCCGGCTGGCCCGTGCCCACGCCCGCCCCGCGGACCTCGACCGCTGGTGCTCGGTGCGCGACGACGTCCTGCGCCAGGTCGTGCAGCGCGGCTGGAGCCCGAAGCGCAAGGCCTTCGTCCAGCACTACGACACCGAGGTCCTGGACGCCTCGCTGCTGCTGATGCCCAAGGTCGGGTTCCTCTCCCCCACCGACCCGGACTGGCTGTCCACCCTGGACGCGATGGACCGGGAACTGGTCTGCGACAGCCTGGTCTACCGCTACGACCCGGCCGCCTCCCCCGACGGACTGAGCGGCACCGAGGGCACCTTCAACCTCTGCTCCTTCCTCTACGTCGAGGCCCTGGCCCGGGCCGGCCGGGTCGACCAGGCCCGCTACGCCTTCGACAAGATGCTCACCTACGCCAACCACGTCGGCCTGTTCGCCGAGGAGATCGGGCCCTCCGGGGAGCAGTTGGGCAACTTCCCGCAGGCGTTCACGCACCTCGCGCTGATCGACGCTGCCCTCGCCCTCGACGAGGAACTCGACCGCCGGGGCACCGCCTGATGCCGTACCCGGCCCAGGCCGAGAGCACGGAAGGAGCCCGGTCATGGCCTCACCCGCCCACCCGGCGCGGCCACGCCGGAACCTGCTGCCGTTCGCGGGCGTCGCGCTGATCCTGCTCGCCCTGTTCAACGGGTGGGACGCGATGGCGGCGCTGATCGACTCACCCGTGGTCACCGGCACCGACCGCTACGTCTTCGGCGACCTGCACAGCCTGGGCTGGGCGGTGCTGGCGCTGGCCGTGGCCCAGGGCCTGGCCGGCATCACGCTGCTCACCGGCGACCTCCCCAGCCGCTGGTTCCCGGTGACGGTGCTGTGCGCCAACGTCTTCGTGCAGTTCGTCTTCGTGGCGAGCTACCCCGCCTGGTCACTGATGATCATCGCGATCGACGTGGCCGCGCTCTACGCGGTGCTCACCGCGCCCGACGAGCGCACCACCGGACGGCCCGGCCGGCGTCCCGACGAACGGAGCCGGGAATGACCACCAGCACGGCCGCCCGCCCCGCCCCGGCCGGGCGGCGGGTCCTCACCCCGCTCGCCCTCGCCCAGTTCATCTGCAGCTTCGCCGGCTCCAGCATGAACGTGATGATCAACGACATCAGCGCGGACCTCGACACCAGCGTCCAGGGCGTCCAGGTGGCGATCACCGTCTTCCTACTGGTGATGGCCGCCCTGATGATCCCCGGCGGCAAGCTCACCGACCGCTGGGGCCGCAAGCGCTGCCTGATGCTGGGCCTAGCCGTCTACGGCGCCGGCGCCCTGCTCAGCGCGGCCGCCCCCGGCCTCGGCGTGCTGATCCTCGGCAACTCGATCCTGGAGGGCGTCGGCACCGCACTGCTGATCCCGCCGGTCTACATCCTCACCACCCTGCTGTTCACCGGGACCGCCGCCCGGGCCCGGGCCTTCGGCACCATCATGGCGCTGGGCGGCGTCGGGGCGGCCGCCGGACCGCTGATCGGCGGTCTGCTCACCACGGCGATCGACTGGCGCGCCAACTTCGGCTTCCAGGCCGTGGTGGTGGCCGTGATCCTCTTCCTCACCCGCACCCTGGAGGACCCGCTGCCGGCCGACCCCGACCGGCCGTTCGACACCGTCGGCGCGGTGCTGTCCGCCGCCGGCCTGGTCCTGCTGGTCACCGGCATCCTCGCCGCGGACAACAACACCTGGCTGATGATCGCCCTGCTGGCCGCCGGAGCCGCCGTGCTGGCCGCCTTCTTCCGCTGGATCCGCCGGCTGGAGCGCGCGGGCCGCGAACCGCTGCTGGCCACCAGCCTGTTCCACAACCGCACCTCCAACCTGGGCCTGGTCACCCAGAACGCCCAGTGGCTCGTGCTGATGGGCGTCTCGTTCACCGTCGGCGCCTACCTCCAGGTGGTCCGCGGCTACAGCGCGATCGCCACCGGCGGCGTCTTCACCGCCGCCACCCTGGGCCTGCTGGCCTCCTCGCTCGCCGCCGAACGGCTGGCGAAGCGGCGCGCCCAGCGCACCCTGATCGTCACCGGCTTCGCCGTCACCACCGCCGGCATCCTCGTGCTGCTCCTGCTGGTGCGCTCCTTCGACGGCGCCTGGCCGTTCACCCCCGGCCTGCTGCTGATCGGCCTCGGCCTCGGCCTGATGCTCACCCCGTCGGTCAACGTGGTGCAGTCCGCGTTCCCCGACAGCCGCCAGGGCGAGATCTCCGGCCTGTCCCGCAGCATCTCCAACCTCGGCTCCTCGCTGGGCACCGCCGTCGCCGGGACCATCCTGATCTCCGAGCTCACCCGCAACGGCTACGCGGCGGCGATGGCCGCCCTGGGCGCCCTCGGGCTGGTCGGCCTCGGCGCGGCGCTGCTCCTGCCGCACGACCGGCCGCCGGACGCGCGGGGCGCCGACGCCCGGCGGTGAGCGGGGCCGCCACCGGGCTCCGCGGAACGGCGGGTTCTGCCCACGCTATTGACGGAATGTCCAACACTGGAGATTCTCGTCACACCGAGTACGCGGGACCTGGCGGCCGGACCGGGTGCGGGGCCGTGCCGCGGGCGGGCGCCGGCCACGCGTCGTCCGTCCGTCCGGAAGCCCGGGGTACCCATGAGCCGAGTCCGCCACGTACGCCTTCGATTCGCCACCCTGCTCGCCGCGTTACTCGCCCTGGTCGCGGGCGCTCTCGCCGCCCCTGCCCAGGGGGCGGGTGGGGCGAACTGGTGGGACCCGGTCGCCCGGCCCGCGCCCGACGCCGCGATCGGCGTCACCGGCGAGCCGTTCACCGGCACCGACGCCCAGGGCCGGGTCCGCGGCTTCGTCGACGCGCACGACCACATCATGGCCAACGAGGCCTTCGGCGGCCGTCTGATCTGCGGCAAGGCCTTCTCCGAGGAAGGCGTCGCCGACGCCCTGAAGGACTGTCCGGAGCACTACCCCGACGGCTCGCTCGCCGTCTTCGACATGATCACCAAGGGCGGCGACGGCAAGCACGACCCGGTCGGCTGGCCGACCTTCGCCGACTGGCCGGCCCACGACTCGCTGACCCACCAGCAGAACTACTACGCCTGGGTGGAGCGCGCCTGGCGCGGCGGCCAGCGGGTGCTCGTCAACGACCTGGTGACCAACGGGGTCATCTGCTCGGTCTACTTCTTCAAGGACCGCAGCTGCGACGAGATGACCTCGATCCGCCTCCAGGCGCAGAAGAGCTACGAGATGCAGGCCTTCGTCGACCGGATGTACGGCGGTGCGGGCAAGGGCTGGTTCCGGATCGTCACCAGCAGCGCGCAGGCCCGCGAGGTCGTCCGCCAGGGCAAGCTGGCCGTCGTGCTCGGGGTGGAGACCTCGGAGCCGTTCGGCTGCAAGCAGGTGCTGGACGTCGCCCAGTGCGGCCAGGCGGACATCGACCGCGGCCTCGACGAGCTGTACGGGCTCGGCGTGCGCAGCATGTTCCTCTGCCACAAGTTCGACAACGCGCTGTGCGGGGTGCGGTTCGACGAGGGCGCGCTGGGCGCGGCGATCAACACCGGCCAGTTCCTGTCGACCGGCACCTTCTGGCAGACCGAGCAGTGCACCGGCCCGCAGCACGACAACCCGATCGGCCTGGCGCCCGCGCCGGCCTCCGTGCAGAGCCAGCTTCCCCCGGGGGTGGCGCTGCCCGCGTACGCGGCCGGCGCGCAGTGCAACACCCGCGGGCTGACCGAGCTGGGCGAGTACGCCCTGCGCGGGATGATGCGGCGCGGCATGATGCTGGAGCTCGACCACATGAGCGTCAAGGCGGCCGGGCGCGCCCTGGACGTGCTGGAGTCGGTGTCCTACCCGGGCGCCCTCTCCTCGCACAGCTGGATGGACCTCGGCTGGACCGAGCGCGTCTACAAGCTCGGCGGCTTCGTCGCCCAGTACATGAACGGCGCGGAGGCGTTCAGCGCGGAGGCCAAGCGCACCGACGCGCTGCGCGACAAGTACGGGGTCGGCTACGGCTACGGGACCGACATGAACGGCGTGGGCGGCTGGCCAGGTCCGCGCGGGGCCGACACGGCGAACCCGGTGCGCTACCCGTTCCGCACCGCCGACGGCGGCTCCGTGGTCGAGCGCGCCACCGCCGGCAGCCGCACCTGGGACGTCAACACCGACGGCGCGGCGCACTACGGCTTGGTGCCGGACTGGGTGGAGGACATCCGGCAGGTCGGCGGGCAGGACGTGGTCGACGACCTGTTCCGCGGCGCGGAGTCGTACCTCACCACCTGGGGCGCCTCCGAGCGGCACCGGTCCGAGGTGAACCTCGCCGCGGGCGCCACCGCCGCGGCGAGCTCGGCCGAGTGGAACCCGTTCACCGACTTCGGGGCCGCCCGGGCCGTGGACGGCAACGGCTCCAGCCGCTGGGCCAGCGACTGGAGCGACGACCAGTGGTTGCGGATCGACCTGCCCGCCACCACCCTGGTCGGCAGGGTCACCCTGGACTGGGAGCGGGCCTTCGCCCGGGCCTACCGGATCGAGGTGTCCACCGACGGGGCGACCTGGCGGACGGTGTGGTCCACCGCCTCCGGCGACGGCGGCCTGGACACCGCGCGCTTCCCCGCCGTACCGGCCCGGTCCGTGCGGATCCACGGCGAGCAGCGCGGCACCTCGTGGGGGTACTCGCTGTTCGAGGCGGGCGTCTACCGCGGCTGACGGCGGGCCGGTGGAATCCGCCGGAGAAAATCCGCGCGGTGATGTCGAGAAGCCGTGGGCGGCTCCGTCCCAGGGGCGAAGGCGGCCACAATGGGCCGCACGAACTCCGAGGAGAGGGTCACCATGGCCAAGTACCTGCTGCTGAAGCACTACCGCGGCGCTCCCGACCCGGTCAACAACGTGCCCATGGACCAGTGGACGCCCGAGGAGATCGAGGCGCACATGCAGTACATGCGGGACTTCGCGACCCGGCTGGAGAAGAGCGGCGAGTACGTCGACGGCCAGGCCCTCGCCCCCGAGGGGGCGTGGGTCCGGTACGACGGCGAAGGCCGGCCGCCGGTCACCGACGGCCCGTTCGCGGAGACCAAGGACCTCATCGCCGGCTGGATGGTGATCGACGTCGACGGCTACGAGCGCGCCGTCGAGCTGGCCGGCGAGCTGTCCGCCGCTCCGGGGGCGGGCGGGCGGCCGATCCACGAGTGGCTGGAGCTGCGCCCGTTCTACGGCTCCGCGCCGACCGTCACGGAGTGACCGGTCCCGTGGACGGGGATCCCGTGGACGAGGCCCTGCTCCGCGGCCTCACCCCGGGTGTGCTCGCCGTCCTCGTCCGCCGCGGAGCCGACTTCGCGGCGGCCGAGGACGCCGTCCAGGACGCCCTGGTGGAGGCCCTGCGGGTCTGGCCCGCGGGGCCTCCGGCCGACCCGAAGGGCTGGCTGGTCACCGTGGCGTGGCGCAAGTTCCTCGACGCGGCCCGAGCGGACTCCGCCCGGCGCCGCCGCGAGGACCGGGTCGAGGAGGAGCCGGCCCCCGGGCCGGCCCCCGCGCTCGACGACACGCTGCGGCTCTACTTCCTGTGCGCCCACCCCTCGCTGACACCGGCCTCGGCGGTCGCGCTGACCCTGCGCGCCGTCGGCGGGCTCACCACCCGCCAGATCGCCCGGGCCTACCTGGTGCCCGAGGCGACCATGGCGCAGCGGATCAGCCGGGCCAAGCGCACGGTCTCCGGCGTGCGCTTCGACCGGCCGGGCGACGTCGCGACCGTGCTGCGGGTGCTCTACCTGGTGTTCAACGAGGGCTACTCGGGCGATGTCGACCTCGCCGCCGAGGCGATCCGGCTGACCCGGCAGCTGGCGGCCCGGGTCGACCACCCCGAGGTGGCCGGGCTGCTCGCGCTGATGCTGCTCCACCACGCCCGGCGGGCCGCCCGGACCGCGCCGGACGGCGGCCTGGTGCCGCTCGCCGAGCAGGACCGCTCCCGCTGGGACGCGCAGGCGATCACCGAGGGCGTGGCGATCCTCCGGGCGGCGCTCGCCCGCGACCGGCTGGGCGAGTTCCAGGCGCAGGCGGCCGTCGCGGCCCTGCACGCCGACGCGCGGACGGCGGAGGAGACGGACTGGGTGCAGATCGTCGAGTGGTACGACGAGCTGCTTCGGCTCACCGGCAGCCCCGTGGTGCGGCTCAACCGCGCGGTGGCGGTCGGCGAGGCGGACGGACCGCGCGCCGGGCTGGCGGCGCTCGCGGCGGTCGAGCCCGGACTGCCGCGCCGGACGGCGGCGGAGGCCCACCTGCGCGAGCGGGACGGCGACCTGGCGACGGCGGCGCGGCTGTACGCCGAGGCGGCCCGCGAGGCGCCCAACCTCGCCGAGCGGGACCACCTGACGCGCCGGGCCGCCCGGATCAACACCGCGCTCGGGGCGGACCGGCGGGAGGGGTGACGGTCCGCGCCGGCCCGCCGCCGGCGAGTTGCGGCCGCCCCGGTCCCCGGAAGAATTGACCGCGGACGGCTCTCCGGGGGCCGGCCCGCCCGTGCCGGCCGGCGCTGCCCCGAAGGAGGAGGGCCACCGGACGAAGGGACTGCTCCCGTGACCGTTTCCAGCACCCCGGTCAACCTCACCCGCGCCGCCCACGTCGGCATCTCGGTCTCCGACCTGGACGTGTCGATCGCCTTCTACACGGCCCTCACCGGCCGGGAGCCGGTCGCCGAGGGAACGATGCACAGCGTGCCGTTCGGCCGGTCGCAGGGGCTGCCCGTGGCGAAGCTGCGGTACGCCACGATCAACCTGGACAACAGCCTCGGCATCGACCTCATCCAGTTCCAGGAGCCGGTCGGCCAGCGGACCAACGGGGTGGCGAACCGCCCGGGCTCCATGCACCTGTGTCTGCGGGTCGACGACTTCGACGCGGTGTACCGGCGGATGAAGGAGGCCGGGTACGACTTCCTCGGCGCCGACTACACCTTCATCGCGGGCGAGGTGACCCCGGAGGCGGCCCTGGGCACCAAGGTCGCCTACTTCAACGACCCCGACGGCACCAACCTGGAGATCATCCAGCCGGAGGGCGGCTTCGCGAGCTGAGCGAGGGAGCGAGGGAGCGAGGGAGCGAGGGAGCGAGGGGCGAGATACTTGCACTAGCTGCTTATCGGCCCTAGCCGGTATTCACCTTCATGGCTTACCCTTGGGTACAGCCACATTCGGAAGGAGACCGGCCTCATGACCGCCACGGACCCCGCGCTCACCGCCCTGGCCAGCGGCTGGGGTGCGCTTTCCCTCCTGCACGGCAGGATCGAGTCGCACATCGAGCGCGCCCTGCAGTCCCGCCACGACCTGAGCGTACGGGAGTACTCGCTGCTCGACGTTCTCAGCCGACAGCACGACGGCGAGGGCGGCCACCTCCAGATGAAGCAGGTCGCCGACGCGGTCGTGCTCAGCCAGAGCGCGACGACCCGCCTGGTGACCCGCCTGGAGGACCGCGGCCTGCTGGCCCGCTACCTGTGCCCCACCGACCGCCGCGGCATCTACACCAATGTCAGCGAGGAGGGGCTGAAGCTGCTGGAGGAGGCCCGGCCGACCAACGACGCCGCGCTCCGGGAGGCGCTCGACGAAGCCGCGCGCAATCCCGAGCTGGCCTCGCTGGTCGAGGCCGTCGAAGCCGTGGAGACCCCGGCGCGCGTCGGCTAGCGCCAGCCGGCACGCCGCCTCGAACCGGCCCCAGCACCTCGCTGGGGCCGGTTCTTGCATGTCCGGCCACACCCACGCCACCCCGACCACACCATGTGACCGCCGACATCCAGAGAACGACCACAGCCCGCGCTTGCACTTATAGCGCGCATGCAACTATTGTGAAGACACGCAAGGAGCTCACTCAAGCAATCACAGAAGGGTCGAGCCCAATGCCTCTCGCACTGCTCGCTCTGGCCGTCGGCGCTTTCGGCATCGGCACCACCGAATTCGTGATCATGGGCCTGCTGCCCGAGATCGCCGCCGACTACGGCGTCTCCATCCCCACCGCAGGCCTGCTGGTCACCGGCTACGCGCTCGGCGTGGTCCTCGGCGCACCGCTGCTGACCGTGCTCGGCACCAGGATCAGCCGCAAGCGGATGCTCATGCTGCTGATGGGCCTGTTCGTGCTCGGCAACCTGGTCTCGGCCCTCGCCCCCTCGTTCGGCCTGATGCTCACCGGCCGCGTGGTCGCCTCGCTCGCCCACGGCGCGTTCTTCGGCATCGGCTCCGTCGTCGCCGCCGACCTGGTCGCCCCGGACAAGAAGGCCGGCGCCATCGCCACCATGTTCACCGGCCTCACCATCGCCAACATCGTCGGCGTGCCGCTCGGCACCTACATCGGGCAGGCCGTCGGCTGGCGCATCACCTTCGCCGGTGTCGCCGCGCTCGGCATCGTCGGCCTGCTCGGCATCGCCAAGCTCGTGCCCGCCATGCCCCGGCCCGAGGGCGCCCACCTGCGCCGCGAGCTGACCGCCTTCCGCAATCCGCAGGTCCTGCTCGCGATGGCGATGACCGTGCTCGGTTTCGGTGGTGTCTTCGCCGCGATCACCTACATCGCCCCGATGATGACCCACGTGGCAGGCTACTCGGACGGCGCGGTCACCTGGCTGCTGGTCCTCTTCGGCATCGGCATGTTCCTCGGCAACCTGCTCGGCGGCAAGTACGCCGACCGCAAGCTGATGCCGATGCTCTACACCACCCTGGGCGGCCTCGCCGTCGTCCTGGCGCTGTTCACCCTCACCGCGCACAACAAGGTGCTCGCCGCGATCACCATCATGCTCGTCGGGGCGCTCGGCTTCGCCACCGTCCCGCCGCTGCAGAAGCGGGTGCTCGACCAGGCGCACGGCGCGCCCACCCTGGCCTCCGCCGTGAACATCGGTGCCTTCAACCTCGGCAACGCGCTCTCCGCCTGGCTCGGCGGCATGGTGATCGCGGCCGGCCTCGGCTACACCGCCCCGAACTGGGTCGGTGCCGTCCTCGCCGCCGCGGCCCTCGGCCTCGCCTTCTGGTCCGCCGCGCTGGAGCGCCGCACCCCCGCGACCGCGGCCGACACCGTCGCCGCCCCCGTCCCGGTCCACCACTGACCACCCCTCCCCCCACCCGGCTCCCCCTCACCCCAGGAGAACCACCCCCATGAGCACCACCGCCGTGACCCCGCTGACCACCGCCGACGCCGAGACCCTGATCACGGCCGCCCGCGCCGCCGCCGAGGCGGCCGGGGTCCCGGTCAGCGTCACCGTCCTCGACGCCGGGGGCCACCTGCTCGCCTTCCGCCGCGACGACCGGGCCGTCCTGATCTCCGGCGAGACCAGCACCCGCAAGGCCTACACCGCGCTCCAGCTGAACGCCCCGACCGCCGACCTGGTCGACCTGGTCAAGCCCGACGGGCCGTTCCACTCGCTGCCGACCGCGCTCGACCGGCCGCTGCTGTTCATCGCCGGCGGCATCCCGGTCCACCGCGACGGCCGCCTCGTCGGCGCCATCGGCCTCGGCGGCGGCGCCCCGGAGCAGGACCACTCCTTCGCCACCGCCGCCCTCCAGGAGCTGGCCCGATGAGCCGCACCCCTCGCGAGGTCTTCGCCGACCACGGCGCACGCCTGGGCACCGGGGACCTCGACCACATCGCGGGGAACTACACCGAGGACGCCGTCCTGATCACCCCCGACGGGGAGTTCCGGGGCCACGACGGGGTCCGGCGGGTGATCGGCCGACTGCTGGCCGACCTGCCGGAGGCCGAGTGGCAGCTGACCCCGCAGTTCGCCGACGGGATCCTCTTCCTCCGCTGGACGGCCGCCACCGGCACCCACCGGGTCGCCGACGGCACCGACACCTTCGTCTTCCGCGACGGCCTCATCAGTGCCCAGACCGTCCGCTACACCCTCAGCAACCGCACCGACTGAAAGACCGGTACCACCATGAACGCCCCCACCGTCCCCACCGTGAAGCTCAACAACGGCGTCGAGATCCCCCAGCTCGGCTTCGGCGTCTTCCAGGTCCCCGACGACCGGACCACCGCCGCCGTCGCCTCCGCCCTGGAGGCCGGCTACCGCAGCATCGACACCGCCGCGATCTACGGCAACGAGGCCGGCGTCGGCCGGGCCCTGGCCGAGGGCGGCGTGCCGCGCGAGGACCTGTTCATCACCACCAAGCTGTGGAACGCCGACCAGGGCTACGACGAGACCCTGCGCGCCTTCGACGCCAGCCTCGCCAAGCTGGGCCTGGAGACCGTCGACCTCTACCTGATCCACTGGCCGACCCCGGCCCGGGACCGCTACCTCGACTCCTGGCGCGCCATCGAGCGCCTCGCCGCCGAGGGCCGGATCCGCGCCGCCGGCGTCTCCAACTTCCAGCCCGCCCACCTCCAGCGTCTGCTGGACAACAGCGAGCTCGTCCCGGCCGTCAACCAGGTCGAGCTGCACCCCGGCCTGCAGCAGGCCGAGCTGCGCGCCTTCCACGCCCAGCACGGCATCGCCACCGAGGCCTGGAGCCCGCTCGCCCAGGGCGCCGTCCTGGACGACCCGGCGATCACCGCGATCGCCGAGCGCACCGGCAAGTCGCCCGCCCAGGTCGTGCTGCGCTGGCACCTGCAGCTGGGCAACATCGTGATCCCCAAGTCGGTCACCCCGGCCCGGATCCGCCAGAACCTCGACGTCTTCGACTTCGAGCTGACCGGCGCGGACATGGACGCGATCGCCGGCACCGACCGCGGCCTGCGCACCGGCCCGCACCCGGACCAGTTCAACTGATCCTCCCGGCGCCCCCGCTCCGCTCCGGCCGACATCCGGAGCGGGGCGGGGGCGCCGCCCGTTCCCGCCCCGCCCGCTCCCCCGCACCCGCCCGCCCGGCCCCGGAAGGATCCGCCATGGCCTCCGCCCACCCCGCCCTCGCCCGCATCGCCCCCGGCGACGGACGGCTGACCCTCGGCCTCGAACTGCCCCTCGACAACGACTGGGGCCCCGAACGCGGGCGCGCCGACCGCGCGGCCGGCCGGCCGTTCGGCGTCCCCGACCTCGCGGCGCACACCGAGCGCGCCCGGCTGGCCGACCGGCTCGGCTTCGCCGCCCTGTGGCTGCGCGACGTCCCGCTCTACGACCCGCTCCAGTTCGGCGACGCCGGCAGCGTCTTCGAGACCTTCACCCACCTCGGCCACCTCGCCGCCGTCACCGAGAACGCCGTCCTCGGTACCGGGGCGATCGTGCTACCGCTGCGCGAGCCGCTGCTGGTCGCCAAGGCCGCCGCCACCGTCGACGCGTTGTCCGGCGGACGCATGCTGCTCGGCCTGGCCAGCGGCGACCGCCCGGTGGAGTACCCGCTGTTCCGCCGCGACTTCCAGTCCCGCGGCACGGCCTTCCGCGAGGGCGTCGCGACCCTGCGCGCCGCCTGGCGCGGCGGACCGCTGGAGCTGCCCGGGGTCGGCCTCGGCGCGGACCGGCAGCTGGAGGTGCTGCCGCGGCCGGTGCACCCGACGGGGATCCCGATCGCCGTCGCCGGCGGCGCGCAGCAGAGCCCCGAGTGGATCGCCGAGAACGTCGACGCCTCGCTGAACTACCCGCGCGAACTGGGCGCGCTGCGGATCAAGGCGCGGGAGTGGCGGGAGCGGACCGAGGGCGCCAAGCCGTACCTGACGCCCATGGTGCTCACCCTCCAGGAGGACCCCGACGCCCCGGCGAGCCCCATCCGGCTGGGTCTGAGCACCGGCCGCAACGCCCTGGTGGAGCACCTCAAGACGATGGCCGGGCTCGGCGTCGCCCACGTCTCGTTCAACCTGCGGCCCAACGACCGGCCGGTCGAGGAGCTGCTGCAGGAGCTCGCCGAGCACGTGCTGCCGCACTTCCCCACGCCCGAGGCCTTGCATTAGCCCGCGCATGCAACTATTGTTGGTGCACATAAGGAGCTGCCGCACCTAAGCGGGGTTCCACACCCCTCCCTCACCCCCTCCCGAGCCGGGAGCGCCCCACTCCCCCGGCAGCGGGACACCGTTCGCAAAGGTACTGTCATGTCCCTTACCGAAATCCTTCCCGGCAGGCTCGGCTTCGGCACCGCCCCGCTCGGCAACATGTTCCGTGCGATCCCCGACGTGGAGGCCGCCGCCACCGTCGAGACCGCCTGGGACCGCGGCGTCCGCTACTTCGACACCGCCCCGATGTACGGCGCGGGCCTGGCGGAGACCCGGCTCGGCGAGGTCCTGGCCGGCAAGCCGCGCGACGCGTACGTGCTCTCCACCAAGGTCGGCCGGGTCATCCTGGACGAACTGGAGGAAGGCGCCCGGGACCTCGGCGAGAAGGGCGGCATCTTCGAGCACGGCAACCGCAACAAGGTCCTCCACTCGTGGACGGCCGAGGCCACCGAGCACTCCATCGAGGACAGCCTCAAGCGCCTGGGCACCGACCGCCTGGACATCGTCTGGGTGCACGACATCGCCCAGGACTTCTACGGCGACCTGTGGGTGCAGAAGTTCGAGGAGGCCCGCACCGGCGCCTTCCGGGTGCTCTCCCGCCTGCGCGAGGAGGGCGTCATCAAGGCCTGGGGGCTGGGCGTCAACAAGACCGAGCCCATCGAGCTCACCCTCGCCCTCGACGAGCCCCGGCCCGACGGCTTCCTGCTGGCCGGCCGCTACACCCTCCTGGACCACGAGCACGCCCTCCAGCGGCTGCTGCCGCTGGCGCAGGAGCAGGACGTCGACATGGTCGTCGGCGGCCCGTACAGCTCCGGCGTCCTCGCCGGCGGGACCCACTTCGAGTACCAGCCCGCCCCGCAGGCCATCCTCGACAAGGTCGCCAGGCTGAAGGAGCTCACCGCCGAGCACGGCGTGTCCGTCAAGGCCGCCGCCCTCCAGTTCTCCCTGGCCCACCCGGTGTCCGCCGCCGTCATCCCCGGCGCGACCAAGCCGAGCCGCATCACCGAGGACACCGCCGCCCTGGGCGAGGACGTCCCGGCCGCGTTCTGGACCGACCTGCGGGCCTCCGGCCTGGTCAGCCCGGCCGCCCCGCTGCCCACCGGCGCCTGAGCACCCCCAGCCCCCCACACCCCCCCACACCCTCACACTCACCGCAGTACAGGAGAAACGATCATGGCCTCCACGTCCGTCAGCCGCGTCGTCCCCGCCACCCCCGAGAAGGTCTGGGCCCTCATCGGCGGCTTCGACGCCCTCCCCGACTGGCTCCCCTACATCCCCGAGAGCACCGCCTCCGAGGGCGGCCGCGTCCGCAGCCTCAAGAACCCCGACGGCGAGGCCATCGTCGAACGCCTCGTCGACTTCAACGAGACCGAGCGCCACTACAGCTACGCCATCCTCCGGGCCCCCTTCCCCGTCGACGGCTACGTCTCCACCATCCGCGTCCACACCGTCCCCGGCCGCGACGACCTCGCCGAGGTCCAGTGGTCCGGCCGCTTCAACCCCAAGGGCGCCACCGAGCAGGAGGCCGTCGACCTCTTCCACGGCATCTACGCCGACGGCCTCGACGCCCTCCACCAGACCCTCGCCGGCTGAACCGGCTGAACCGGCTGAACCGCAGCCGCCCCGTGGCCCCGGCCCCCCCGGGGGCGGGGCGGGGCCCCGGGGGGGGCGCGGGGCGGGGGGGTTGGGGGGCGGGGGGGAACCGGGGCCGCGCGGGTGGCC